>DASWWB010001224.1:0-7301 GCA_036406115.1 Herpetosiphonaceae bacterium | reverse complement strand
ATGTACTACATCCAGGCCCTGGAGGAGGAGAAATACGCGCTGCTCCCGCGCGGCGGCGCCACCACCGATCTGATCCGCCGCTACGCCGCCTATCTTGGCGACGACGCCGAGCGCGCGGTCGCCGAGTTCCAACGCATGCGCTACGACGAGGAGGACGGCCCGCGCGATCTGGCCGGCCGCCCCGTTCGCCGCCAGCGCGTCCCCGGCTGCGTGGTCTATCTGCTGGTCGCGCTGCTCGCCGCCGCCCTCGGCATTGGCGGGATTATCTATTTCTTCCCGGTCCAGACCGCCAACGCCTGGCGCAATGTCCAGGCGCTCTGGCAGGCGCCCACGCCGACGCCCATTCCCACCGCGCTGCCGACGCCGACGCCGACGCCGACCGCCACGCCAACGCCGACGCCGACCCCGACGCTGGCGCCGACTGCCACGGTTCCGCTGACTGGCACGCCGCAGCTCACCGGCACGCCGCCCGCCCCCACGGGGACGCCTTAGCAAGGAGCACGCTGATGTCTATCAAAGCTGATCGCTGGATCCGCCAGCAGGCGCTTGAGCGCGGCATGATCGAGCCGTTCGTCGAGGAGCAGGTCCGCGGCGGCGCGGTCTCGTTCGGCCTCTCCTCCTACGGCTACGATATCCGCATCGCCGATGAGTTCAAGATTTTCACCAATGTGAACTCGACGATCATCGACCCCAAGCAGTTCGATCCGCGCTCGTTCGTCGATCTCAAGGACGATGTATGCATTATTCCGCCGAATTCGTTTGTCCTTGGGCGAACTGTTGAATATTTCCGCATTCCGCGCAATGTTTTGTGTATATGTGTAGGGAAATCGACATATGCACGTTGCGGCCTGATAGCGAATATAACGCCTTTTGAGCCGGGATGGGAGGGATTTATAACGTTAGAGATAAGCAATACCACGCCTCTGCCCGCAAAAATTTATGCAAATGAAGGAATCGCACAGGTTCTCTTTTTTGAGGGCGATGAGGACCCAATGATTGCATATAATGAGCGTAATGGTAAATACCAAGGTCAAGTGGGAGTTACATTGCCTCGTATTTGATAAAATGAATGTGTGTTCATTCAATCTTTTGGATTGAATGAACGCTTCCTAACGGCATCAATAGCTCGTGGGCGGGGACATCCAGCCCGCGGGCTATTTTGTGGATATTGCCGAGCGAGATATTTCGCTCGCCTCGCTCGACCTGTCCCATGTAGCTGCGATCAACCTGGCAGTGTAGCGCTAACTCTTCCTGCGATACCCCGCGCGCCAGCCGCAGCTCCCTCACCCGCTGGCCAAACGCCCGCATCTGCTCTTTCTGTTCTTCCATCGCTGAGAAAGCTCCATCAAAGATTTCCTGAAATCTAGGCGATGAGTGGCTTAAAGTCCACGGAGCATAGATCCCCCTTGACAGTCTGGAGGTTAATGATACTTTTAAGTACACGGACTATGAGTATCAAATGGAGGTGGCGATGCGTAAAGTGATGGGCAAGACAAAGCCAGGTAAGGAATTCCAGACGGGCGTGTATCTCATCAGGAACAAAGCGACCGGCGGCGTCTATGTCGGCTCAACGTCGCATGACTTCTATGTTCGATTCAAAACTCATCGCAAACATCTCCGTGAGAATAAGCATGCCAATGCCTACCTTCAGCATGTCTACAATAAATATGGTCTGGAAAACTTTGAATTCCTGGTTCTCGAAGAGGTGGGTGGTCCAGTGCAGGAGGTGCTGGCCGCTGAACAGCGATGGCTTGACCACTATTTGGGCCAGAACGAGGTTGATTGCTACAATTTATCTTCGACTGCATCATCGAATAGCGGGAGCAAGCGAAGCCTGAGTTTTTCGCTTTTTATTCAAGCTCGTAGCTCAAAAACCCATTCAGGACTTATTGCTCCTGATGGCACAATTTACTCAAGCATCCATAATCTCAGTGCATTTTGCAGAGAACATAATCTTAACTATGCTAATGTACAACTTGTATTGCTTGGTAAGCGAAGGCACTGTCTCGGTTGGCGCGCCTATGCAAATCCATTGGAACCGAAACGCGTACCTTGGAGAAAATGGCGGTTTATAAGCCCAGCCGGTGAGCTGCATGAATTCACGAACCTCAATGAATTTTGTCGTGAGCATAATCTCCATCATAGTGCAATGATCCATGTTCGTGATGGAAAACGCCTGCATCACAAAGGCTGGCGAGCCTATGTTCCCGACCAAGCGGAGACTGAGGACGAGGAGGGCGAGGCCCGCCAGCTCAAGATGGATTTGTAGGGCGCCGGCAAAACCACCGGCGCCCTCTCTTTTTAATCACCCGGGCGTGATGCTGACCAGGAAGATAACGATCGCGACGAGGGCGATCAGCAGGCCGCCGCAGGCCGCGAGGGCGAGCGCGAGGGTTTTGCGCCTGGTGTGCAGGTAGACCGCGCCGCCGACGAGCGCGATCAGCAGGCCGAGCGGGGCCAGCAGCGAAAAAGCCATGCCAGTTCCTCCTTGCGCCGGCAGCGCGCCGGCGGTCGGGGACAGTCTAGCGGGGCGGGGGCGGCGGGCGAAGCACCTGGGTGCGGCGGGCTAATCGTCTTCGGCGGAGAGATCGAGCGGATCGCCGAGGGGCAGCGTGCAGCGGAAAAGGGCGCCGTTGCGCTCGATCTGGCGCAGCGCCGCCTCGATGATGGGGGCGCTGATGTCGCTGACGATAATGCGATGGGGCGCGTCGTAGTGGATGAACACATCGGAGCCGTCGATCTGATCGCCGCAGGCCTGGAGGGCGGCGGGCGTCATGAAGAAGCACCAGCGCCGCTGGCCGTCGGAGAAGCTGATCGTCACCTCGATCCCTGAGCGGTCGCTCTCGGCCAGATCGTCGTCGATCTTAATCTCGCGCAGCATGGGGATCTCGGCGCCGGAATCATCGAAGCAGGAGACGGGGATCCAGTTGGCGCGGCCCCGGTCGTTGATCACGCGGATCAGCGGGTTGGGCTCGTGCTTGAGGGCTAGCACGCGATAGCGGCGGCCGTAGGTGAGGGCGTAACATGACTCGTCAATGCAAGTTCGATAGTCCATCCGCCTCCCTCCTCCCCGGCTGGCGGCGCCAATCGCGCCCGCCGCCAGTCTAGCACAGGCGGCGGGCCGGGCGGATGGGTTAGCGCAGCGGCGCGGCGGCGAAGTTGACGCCGAAGCGCTGGCACCAGATCACGATTGACTGATGGCGGGCGGGATCGAACTCGGCGGGCAGCTCATAGTTTTGGTTGCCCTGGTTGGCCTTGAGCGGGCCGAGGTTGACGAAGCCGGCCTGCTCGACGCTGGCGGAGTCGGCAGCGTCGGGGGCGGCCACGGCGTAGACATACAGATCGGGGCCGTTGTCGACTGAGAAATCCTCCAGGCGCAGGCTGCGGGAGCCGTCGGCGTCGCGGAAGACAATCGCGCTGCCGGCGCTGGCGTGGACTACATCGTGGAAGGCGCCCCTGGCCAGCTCCTCCCGGCCGCCGGGCGCGGCCTCGTTGACCGTTGTGTTCGTCCAGAGCGCCTGGACCTCGAACACGGCGAAGGCCAGGTAGGCGCCGATCAGCGCGGCGGCCAGCGCGGCGGCCCAGAGCAGCGGCTTGCGGCGCGAAACAGGTGTCATGGCAATCCTCCTTGATCGTAGCTCAGCCCCAAGTATAGGCGGCGGATCTTGCATCGCCATTGCGCGGATCTTACGGCCCGCTTAAGCAGCGCTGGCGCCCGGCCTGATATGTTGCGAAATCTCAATCTTGCCGCAAATGAAGATTAACCGGCGCCGGCTATCCTGGGACCATCGTGATAGACATGGAGGTATGCGATGGCCAGTTGGGCAGAACGATACGGCAGCTATTGGCGGGCGGCGGGCGGATGGATCCGGGGCGGCTTCGTCGTCCTGGCGGTCGCCAGCGCGGTGCTGTTTTTTCGCTACGGGGCCGCCGCCGCGCCTGATCCGCAGGCCGAGGAGGAGGCGGGCGTCCTGGTGACCTCGGTGGTCGCCGACACGCCGGCGGCGCGGGCCGGGATCAAGCGCGGCGACATCGTGCTGGAGATCGACGGCCAGCCGGCGAACGAGGTGATGGAGCTGCACAAGTACGTGCTTGGCAAGGAGAGCGGCGATCAAGTGCGACTGAAAGTGCGGCACGGCGACGAGATCCGCGAGCTGACGATCGCGCTGGGCGACCGCAAAGGCGAGGCCTACCTAGGCATCGTGCCGTTCCTTGAGCAGCCGTGGGGCATCGCGGCGACCGCGTCGGCAGTCGGCGGGGAGCATTCCTTCGCCTTCGCCGCGCCTTGGGCCGGGGACGCCACCATGCCGCTGACCGGCGGCCTGAGCATCGAGGCGCTGCCGGCGCTTGACGGGTTTCCATTGAACGGCGAGGCTTTCACCGCGACCCTGAGCGTGGAAGGCATTCCCGGCGAGGCCGGCGTGTTCGCCTTCCGGTCCGGCGACGCGCTCTCGGAGACCATGCTGTTCAAGGCGGGCGACGGCCCGGAGATGCGGATCTTCGCGAATGAAGTGCCGGTGGGCGGAGTGGATCCCGAGAGCCCGGCGGGCAAGGCCGGCCTGGCGCCTGGTGATATCATTACCGCAGTCAACGGCGCGAAGCTGGAGTCGCCGCTGGATCTGCGCGAGGCCCTGGCCGCCGCCAAGCCGGGCGATGCGCTGGAGCTGACCGTGCGGAACAGCGCCGGCGAGGAGCGCGAGGTCAGCGTGACGCTGGGCGAGCATCCCAACCAGCCGGGCGAAGCCTATCTCGGCCTGTTCGACGACTTCCACTGGGCGGCGCCGACACTGCGGCCGGGCATCGGCGGACTGATGCGCTCCGCGATCGGCGCCGGCGAAGGCGGCGCGGTCCAGGTGATGGAGGACTGGGAGCCGTTCCAGATCTAGGCGGGGAGCGGCGTCCGAGGGCGCCGGCGCGGCGCGGGGCGGGGAAGCACTCCCGCCCCGCCGCTGTTGTGTTTGAAGCGCCGCGCTGAGCGGCGGGGTTCCGGGAGGCCTGTCATGCGCTTTCGTTCGATTCAGTGGCGGCTGGCGACAACCTATGTCCTGGTGGCGGTGGCTGTCGTCGGCCTCGTCGGCCTGGTGGCGCTGGCGCTGATCCGGCAGCAGGCCCGCCAGCACGAGGAGGCCTATCTGCGGGCCAACGCCGGGGTGGTGGCGGAGCGCGCCGACGGGCTGCTGCGGCTGCCGGGCGGCGCCAATCGCCTGCAATCGCTGGCGGAGACCGTGGCCTTCCTGAACGGCGGCAGGATCAAAGTGCTGGACGGCGGGCGCCAGCCGGTGGCGGATTCGGGGCAGCCGGAGCAGCTCCGCGAGTTCGTGGTCTGGTCCTCGTCCCTCGCGACGATGGCGGCGCCAGAGTGGGCGATCGCGCCGAGCATGGCGGTGCCGGCGGCGGGCGGCCAGCCGGCCTTCGGCTGGGGGCCGGGCCAGGTCGTCGGGGTCATCCAGCGCAGCGACAGCGTTTGGGGCGAGTCGTTCCATCTCTCCTTCGGCGGCGGCGTCGAGGCGGCGCTCTCGGCGCCGGCCGTCACCCTTGAGGGGATGGGAGAAGGGCCGGCGGCGCGCGGCGCGGCTCTGCTGGCAGCGGAGCTAGCTGCCGCCGACGAGCCGCCTGCTGACGCGGAGTCGCTGGCGGTGGAGGTGCCGATTGGCGACTCCGCCGCGCCGATCGGCTATGTGGTGGCGAGCGACGCGCCCCGGCTGGGCGGCGCGGCCTTCGCCGCCAGCTACCGGGCCTTCGGCATCGCGGCAGTGGCGGCGGTGGCGCTGGCGCTGCTGATCAGCCTGCTGGTGAGCAGGCGCATCACGGCGCCCCTGGCGGCGCTGAGCGCGGCGGCGCGGGCGATGGGCGACGGCGACCTGGCGATCCGCGCGCCGGCTCTGGGCCGCGACGAGGTCGGGGGGCTGGGGCGCCAGCTCAATGCGATGGCGGAGCGGCTCCAGGCCAGTTTCGCCGAGCTGGCCGCCGAGCGCGACACTCTGCGCCGGTTTGTCGCCGACGCCTCGCACGAGCTGCGGACGCCGATCACCGCGCTCAAAACCTTCAACGAGCTGCTGCAATCGTACACCGACCGCGATCCGGCGGCGCGGGCCGAGTTCCTGGCCGAGAGCGGGCTCCAGCTTGATCGGCTGGAGACGATCGTTCACCGGCTGCTTGATCTGTCGCGGCTGGACGGCCAGCTGGTGCCGCTGGCGCTGGCGGCCTGCGACGGCGCCGATCTGCTGGATATGGTGGCGCGGCGGCTGCGGCCGGTCGCCCAGGAGCGCGGCCTGCGGCTCGATGTGGCGGCTCCCGCGCCGGCGCCGGCGATTCGCGGCGACCGGATGTGGCTGGAGACTGCGCTGTCCAATCTTGTGGACAACGCGATCAAGTTCAGCGCGCCCGGCGGCGTCGTCGAGCTTGGCCTGGCGGGCGGCGCCGGCGAAGCGCGGATCTGGGTGCGGGATGGCGGGCAGGGCATCGCCGCCGCCGATCTGCCGCATATTTTCGAGCGATTTTATCGGGGCGGCGGCGTGCGCCAGCCGGGCAGCGGGCTGGGGCTGGCGATCGTCCAGAGCGTCGCCCAGGCCCATGGCGGGCGGATCGCCGCCGAAAGCGCGCCGGGCGCCGGCAGCTGTTTCACGCTGTCGCTGCCGGCGGCGGCGTTGAGTTGATGAGGTGGGAGCGATGGCGGATCAGCGCGTGTTGATTGTGGAAGATGATCTGGCGGTGGCGCGGGGGCTGGAGTACGGCCTGGCGAGCGAGGGCTGGGAGGTGTGCCATGCCAGCACCGGGCAGCTGGCGGCGCTGCTGGTGCGCCAGCGCGACCCGCATCTTATCATTTTGGATATCCGCCTGCCCGACGCCAGCGGCTTCGATCTGTGCCGCCAGCTGCGGGCCGACGGCTTCACCCAGCCGATTTTGATGCTAACAGCCCGCGACGAGGAGTTCGACCGGGTGCTGGGGCTGGAGATGGGCGCCGACGACTACATGATCAAGCCCTTCAGCCTGCGCGAGCTGATCGCGCGGCTGCGGGCCATGTTCCGCCGCTCGTACGGCGATCTGGCCGCCCCGGCCGCCGGCAAGCGCATCACCTTCGGCGACATCGAGCTGGACCTGGAGCGGCTCCAGGTGCTCCAGGGCGGGCGCCCCGTGCTGCTGACGCCGACGGAGTTCCGGCTGCTGCGCCATCTTGCGAGCAACCCCGGCTATCCGTTCAGCCGCGAGGCGCTGATCGACGTTGTCTGGGGCTATGACAGCTGGGTCGGCAATGAGCGGACAGTGGATGTGCATATCCGCCATCTGCGGGAAAAACTGGA
>DASWWB010001223.1:0-4020 GCA_036406115.1 Herpetosiphonaceae bacterium | reverse complement strand
CGTGCGGCCTGCTCGATCCGCGGCTGGCGGAGTTCGACGCGGATCGCCTGGCGGCGGCGCTGCGGCCGGAGCGCGACCAGCTGTTCGCCTACGTCGGCATGCAAACCCTCTACGACCGCTACCTGCTCCAGTGGGACGGGCGGCGCCTGGAGCTGCCCCAGGTCTTCTGGATGCGGGTGGCGATGGGCCTGGCGCTCAACGAGGCCGACCGCGAGGGCGCGGCGATCCGCTTCTACGAAACGCTCTCGCAGCTGCGCTTCGTCTCAGCCACGCCGACCCTGTTCAACGCCGGGACGCGCCACCCCCAGCTCTCATCCTGCTACCTGACGACGGTGCCCGACGATCTGGGCGGCATCTTCGACAGCATCCGCGACAACGCCCTGCTCTCGAAGTGGGCCGGCGGCCTCGGCAACGACTGGACCCGGATCCGGGCGCACGGCGCGCACATCAGCGGCACCAACGGCAAAAGCCAGGGCGTCATCCCGTTCCTCAAGATCGCCAACGATACGGCGATCGCCGTCAACCAGGGCGGCAAGCGCAAGGGCGCGGTCTGCGCCTACCTGGAGATCTGGCACCGCGACATCGAGGATTTCCTCGATCTGCGCCGCAACACCGGCGACGAGCGCCGCCGCACCCACGACATGCACACCGCCGCCTGGATCCCCGACCTGTTCATGGAGCGGGTGCTGGCCGGCGGCGAGTGGACGCTGTTCAGCCCCGACGACGCGCCCGATCTCCACGACAGCTACGGCCGCGAGTTCGCCCGGCGCTACGCCATCCACGAGGCCCGCGCCCGCGACGGCGAGCTGCCTCGCTTCGCCCGCGTCCCGGCCGTCGAGCTGTGGCGCAAGCTGCTGACCCGCCTGTTCGAGACCGGCCACCCCTGGCTGACCTGGAAAGACCCGGCCAACATCCGCTCGCCCCAGGACCACGCCGGCGTCATCCACAGCAGCAACCTCTGCACCGAGATCCTGCTCAACACCTCGGCCGAGGAGACGGCGGTCTGCAACCTGGGCTCGCTCAACCTGGCCGCCCACCTGGGGCCGGACGGATTGGATCACGAGCTGCTGGAGGCGACGGTGCGCACGGCGGTGCGGATGCTCGACAATGTGATCGACATCAACTACTACCCGACGCCCGCCGCGCGGACCGCCAACCTGCGCCACCGGCCGGTCGGCCTGGGGCTGATGGGCTTTCAGGATGCATTGCACCAGCTGGGCATTCCCTACGCCAGCGAGGCGGCCGTCGAGTTCGCCGACCGCAGCATGGAGGCGATCGCCTTCCACGCCCTGCTGGCCTCCAGCGAGCTGGCCGCCGAGCGCGGCGCCTACGAGTCGTTCGCCGGCTCCAAGTGGGACCGCGGCCTGCTGCCGCTCGACACGCTGGCGCTGCTGGCCGCCGAGCGCGACACGCCGCTTGACGTTGACACAAGCGCCACGCTCGACTGGGAGCGCGTCCGCGCCGCCATCCGCGCCCATGGCCTGCGCAACAGCAACGTGCTGGCGATCGCCCCGACCGCCACGATCGCCAATATCGCCGGCGTCAGCCAGTCGATCGAGCCCGCGTACCGCAATTTGTATGTCAAAAGCAACCTGTCGGGCGATTTCACCGCCGTCAACCGCCAGCTGGTGGCGGCGCTCAAGCAGCGCGGGCTGTGGGATGCGGCGATGGTCGCCGACCTCAAGTACTACGACGGCGCGCTGGGGCCGATCGAGCGCGTCCCCGCCGAGCTGAAAGAGCTGTTCGCCACCGCCTTCGACATCGCCCCCGAATGGCTGATCGCCTGCGCCAGCCACCGCCAGAAATGGATCGACATGGGCCAGTCGCTCAATCTCTATCTGGCCGAGCCCAGCGGCAAGCGGCTGGAGCAGATCTATCTCCTGGCCTGGCGGACGGGCCTCAAGACGACCTACTACCTGCGCACGCTCGGCGCCACCCAGGTCGAGAAATCAACCCTCGACATCAACCGCTACGGCCTCCAGCCGCGCTGGATGCAGAACGCCAGCGCCAGCGCCGCGATCAGCGTCGAGCGGCCCCAGGAGCAGCCCGCCGCCTGCGCGATCGACGGCGAGGACTGCGAAGCATGTCAGTAATGATTGAATCACGAGGTCTTATGTCAAATATATGGAGCGCCGGCGAGCGCATCGACGCCGCCGACAAGCGCCTGCTGAACTGCGATCAAGTCGATGTGAACCAGCTGATGCCCATCCGCTACCGCTGGGCCTGGGAGCACTACCTGAACGGCTGCGCCAACCACTGGATGCCGAGCGAAGTGCCGATGGCCAAGGATGTCGCCATTTGGCGCGGGGGCCAGCTCAGCGCCGGCGAGCGGCTGATGGTGCTGCGCAACCTGGGCTTTTTCGCCACCGCCGAAAGCCTGGTCGGCAACAATCTCGTCCTGGCGATCTTCAAGCACGTCACCAACGCCGAATGCCGCCAATACCTGCTGCGCCAGGCCTTCGAGGAGGCGCTCCACACCCACGCCTTCCTCTATATCGTCGAGAGCCTGGCCCTCGACGAGCGCGAAGTCTTCAATATGTACCGCGAGATCCCGGCGATCGCCCGCAAGGACGCCTTCGAGATGGAGCTGACGGCGGCGGTGCTGGCGCCGGGCTTCTCCACCGCCGATTTCGCCGGCGCCCAGGCCCTGCTGCGCAATCTGATCGGCTACTACCTGATCATGGAAGGCATGTTTTTCTACACCGGCTTCGCGATGCTGCTCTCGCTCCACCGGCGCAACCTGCTGACCGGCATCGGCGAGCAGATCCAATACATTTTGCGCGACGAGACCATCCACCTCAATTTCGGCATCGATCTGATCAACGGGATCAAGGCCGAGCAGCCGGAGCTGTGGAGCGCCCCGTTCCAGGCCGAGGTCCGGGCGCTGGTCCGCCAGGCCGTCGAGCTGGAGGCCGACTACGCCGCCGAATGCCTGCCGGCCGGCGTCGCGGGGCTCAGCGCGCCGCAGTTCCGCCAGTACGTCGAGCACATCGCCGACCGCCGCCTGGAGCGGATCGGCCTCCCCGCCGAGTACGGCGCCGCCAACCCGTTCCCCTGGATGAGCGAGACGATCGACCTGGCGAAGGAGAAAAACTTCTTCGAGACCCGGGTGACCGAGTATCAGGCGGCGGCGACGCTGCGCTGGGAGTGAGCATGGAGCGCGACCCGACCGCCAACGGCGCCGAGACCCGCATGGTCCACCCGGTGTTCCCCGGCGACACCAATCACTATCACACGCTGTTCGGCGGCACCGCCATGTCCTGGATGGACGAGGCGGCCTTCATCTGCGCCACGCGCTGGTGCCGCAAGCCGGTCGTCACGGTCCACAGCGGCGCGATGAGCTTCCACCGGCCGGTGCCCGAGGGCACGATCGTCGAGCTGGTCGCCCGCGTGACCGCCACCGGCCGCACCTCGATGACGGTGGCGGTCGAGCTGTGGATCGAGCCCATGGACCGGCCCGAGCGTGCGCTGGCAAGCCAGGCCGAATTCGTCCTGGTGGCGGTCGACGCCGACCACCGCCCGATCGCCGTCCCGCCGCTGGCCCAATCGACTGAGCAACAGGAGACTGAATAAATGACCGCTTTCCGCACCACCACGCTCGGCTACCCGCGCGTCACGCCGGACCGCCGCTACAAAACCGCGCTCGAAGCGTTCTGGGGGGGCAAGATTGATGAATCGGCGCTGCGCGAGCGCTTGGGCCGATTGGAGCGCGAGCTGCTCGCCGCCCAGGCCGCCGCCGGGATCGACCTGGTCGCCTGCGGCGATTTCAGCTGGTACGACCACGTCCTGGACATGGCCGCGACGCTGGGTTGCGTGCCCGAGCGCTTTGGCTGGGACGGCGGCCCGGTCGGCCCCGCCCTCTACTTCGCCATGGCCCGCGGCCTCGACGGCGTGGCGCCGCTGGAGATGACTAAATGGTTCGATACGAACTATCACTATCTGGTGCCCGAGCTGCCGGCCCGCTTCGCCCTGGCCGACGACCGGCCGCTGCGGGCCTACGAGGCGGCCCGCGCCGCGCTG
>DASWWB010001222.1:0-1970 GCA_036406115.1 Herpetosiphonaceae bacterium | reverse complement strand
TGCGGCCGACCGTCGCGCAGCCGACTGCGATCCCCGTGCGGCCGACCGTGGCAGCGCCGCCAACCGCGATCCCCGTGCGGCCGACCGTCGCGCAGCCCACGCCGATCCCGCCCACGCCGATCCCGCCCACGCCGGCGCCGCAGATGATCTCGCCCGAGGAGGCCGCCGCGATCGCCACCGCCTATGTCGGCGGCGGCACGGTCGAGCGCGTCCGCTTGGAGGAGGAGGATGGGAAAATGGTGTACGAGGTGCGCTTCGAGGACGACAGCCGCGTCTATGTCGACGCCTACACCGGCCAGGTCGTGTACGCGCGGCTGCGCTGAGCTGCGGCGAAGGTGCCGCAGCCCAGCGCGGGAGCAGCATCAGGCCCGCGCCACGTCGGCTTGCGTCCAGGCGCCGTCAATCCAACGCCACAGGCGGCCGGTCGGATTGGCGTCGCGCAGCTCGGGCGGCAGCCGCTCGGGCCTGACGCGATCGAAGGACTGGAGCGCCGTGAAGCGCTGGAGCGAGGCCGGGATGCCGACCGAGGTGAAGCCGGCGTGGCCGCTCGCCGGATACGGGCCGCCGTGGACCATCGCCGGGCTGACCGCAACGCCCGTCGGCATGGCGTCGTTGAGCAGCCGGCCGACCCGCCGCCGCACCAGCGGCTCAAGCCGGGCGTAGAGCGCGTCGTCAGCGCCGGCGGCGTGGCTGTAGATCGCCGCGGCCAGCCCGCTGCCCAGCGCGCCGGCGATCTCCGCCAGCTGGTCCTCGCTGTCCGCCAGCACCAGCAGGCTCGCCGGACCGAACGCTTCGGTTTGCAGCGCGCCGGCCTGGCGCAGAAAATCGGACCCGCTCACTCGCAGCAGCAGCGGGGCACACGTGCATCCATCCTGCTTTATGTCAACTTTAATCTCAAAAGCTGGCTGCGCTCCGTGCTCGGCCAGCAGCCCGGCGTTGGCGCGCAGCCGATCCAGCACGCCCTGACCGAGCAACACCGCCGGCGGGGCTGCGGCGAAGCGCTCGGCGACCAGGGCGGCGAAACGCTCCCCCGCCGCCCCGCCTGGCGCAATCAGCAGGCCGGGATTGGTGCAAAACTGCCCGCCGCCCAGCAGGGCCGAGGCGGCGAAATCAGCGGCGATCTGCTCCGTCCGCTCCGCCAGCGCCCCCGGCAGCACAAACACCGGATTGACACCCGACAGCTCCAGGTAGATCGGCGTGCCCGCCTGGTCGGCCGCCGCCTTGAGCAGCAGGCCGGCCTCGCGCGAGCCGGTGAACGCGGCGGCGCCGAGCAGCGGGTGGGCGACCAGCTCCAGCCCAAGCTCGGCCGGCAGGTGGTAGATCATCTGCACGGCGGCCGGGGGCAATCCCGCCGCCCCCAGCGCCGCGCGCGCCAGCTCGGCCAGCAGCCTGGTCGTGCCGGGATGGCCGGGATGGGCCTTGGCGATGACCGGATTGCCGGCAGCGATCGCCGCCGCGAAATCGCCGCCGCTGACGGCGTTGAAAGCGAACGGGAAATTATTCGGCCCGAAGATCGCCACCGGCCCGCCAAGCGGCGCGCGCCAGGCGCGGATCTCGGCCTGGGTGTCGATCACCGGGCTGGTCCAATCGCGGTCGCGGGCGGCATGGGCGGCCAGCCGCAGCTGATTGACCGTGCGCGGCAGCTCGACGCTGTTCAGGCGCGGCTCGGCGGGCAGCGCCGTCTCCCGCGCCGCCGTGGCGACCAGCTCGGCGCGGGCGGCCTCGATCCTGGCGGCAAAATCATCGAGGAAGGCGGCGATCGCTGCGGGGGAGGCCGTCGCCAGCGCATCGGCCGCACGGGAACCGGCCTCCAGCGCCGCCAGCAGATCGGCGCGGCCGGAGATCGGATAGGCCTGGGGCAGCGGCTGGCCGGTCGATGGGTCAAACGCCTGGAAGCTGCCCTCGGCGGCGGCCGGGCGCCACTCGCCGCCGATCAGGACCGGCGCGAGCTGATCGCCGCTCACAGCGCG
>DASWWB010001221.1:0-3234 GCA_036406115.1 Herpetosiphonaceae bacterium | reverse complement strand
TGGGCGACGACGCGGCGCTGCTGTTCCCGCCCACCGACGCCCTGCCCTACGAGCACATGTCGCCGGACATCGGCGTCGTCGCCCAGCGCCTGGCCGTGCTCCAGCGGCTGGCGGAGCCGGGCGAGCCCTGCGTGGTCGTCGCCTCGGCCAAAGCCCTGCTCCAGCCCACGCTCACGCCCGACGAGTGGCGCCACGCCGCCTGCCGGCTGCGGGCCGGCGACCGGGGCGATCCGCGCGCCCTGGCCGCCCACTGGACCGGGCTCGGCTATCGCGCCGCCCCGACCGCCGAGCAGCCCGGCGAGCTGTCGCAGCGCGGCGGGATCATCGATATTTTCCCGCCCAACAGCGACCGGCCCATCCGCCTGGATTTCTTCGACGACGAATTGGAAAGCCTGCGCCTCTACGATCCGCTCACCCAGCGCTCCGAGCGGCGCATCCGCGAGGCGGTGATCGGGCCGCCGCACGAGATCCCCTACTGGCGCAGCGACGCGGCCTTGGAGCGGATCGACCGGCTGGCGCTGGAGGCGCTGCGGCCCGAGGTGCGCGATGAGTGGGCCGCCGCCCGCGAGCACCTGGAGCTGGGCAGCCGCTTCGAGGGCCGGGCCTTCTACGCGCCGTTTTTCCGCACCCCCGCCGAGGCCGCCGAGGCAGCGCTGATCAGCCATCTGCCGGCGGACACGCTTGTCATCTTGTCCGAGGAGCGCGAGATCGCCCAGGCCGCGCTGGAGCTTGAGCACCAGGCTGGCGAAACCCGCGCCACCCAGATCGAGCACGGCGAGCTGCCGGCCGATTTCCCGGCCCCGCTGGCGGACTGGGCCGGGCTGCGCGAGCGGCTGGCGCCGTTCGCCCTGGTCGATCTCAGCAACCAGCCGGTCGACGAGCACGATGAGATCCCCGATCCCAACCGCGCCCTGCCGCCGTTCGAGCTGCTGCTCTGGACGCCGGCGCCCTCGTACGGCGGCCAGATGGAGCGCCTGTTCGACGATCTCCAGGGGCGGCTGGTCGGCGGCGAGCGGATCGTGCTGGTCTCGCCCCAGGCCGCCCGGCTGCGCGAGCTGGCCCGCGAGCGCCACCTGGCCCTGGTCGGCGACGAGGACGGCCCCGACGAGGACGACCCGCCCCTGGCCAGCGGCGCGCTGGCGATCCGCCACGGCGCGCTGTCCGGCGGCTGGCACGCCGGCCCGCTGCGCCTGACCCTGCTCACTGACAGCGAGATTTTCGGCTGGCGGCCGCGCCGGGCCGTCTCGACCCGCACCCGCAAGGAGCGCTCCGAGACCGATCGCGCCGCCTTCCTCCAATCGCTCAAGCCCGGCGATTATGTCGTCCACATCGAGCATGGCATCGCCCAGTACGAGGGGCTGGTGCGGCTCCAGGCCGGCGGCGCCGAGCGCGAGTACCTGCTGCTGCGCTACGCCTCCGGCGACAAGCTGTATGTGCCGATCGACCAGGTCGACCGGGTCAGCCGCTACATCGGCGCCGGCGATCTCAAGCCGACCCTGACCAGGCTCGGCACCTCTGATTGGGAAAAGGCCAAGCGCAAGGTCCGCGCGGCGATCGAGGAGCTGGCCGAGGAGCTGCTGGAGCTGTACGCCGCCCGCCAGATGGTCGAGGGCCACGCCTACGGCCCCGACACGACCTGGCAGCGCGAGCTGGAGGACAGCTTCCCCTTCAACGAGACCGACGACCAGCTGCGCGCCCTCGACGAGGTCAAGGGCGACATGGAGAATCAGCGGCCCATGGACCGGCTGATCTGCGGCGACGTGGGCTACGGCAAGACCGAAGTGGCGCTGCGGGCGGCCTTCAAGGCGGTCCAGGACGGCTACCAGGTCGCGGTGCTGGTGCCGACGACCATCCTGGCCCAGCAGCACTACGAGACCTTCAGCAGGCGCATGCAGGCCTTCCCGATCACGGTCGAGATGCTGTCGCGCTTCCGCTCCGCCACGCAGCAAAAGGCGATTCTGGAAAAACTGTCGCGCGGCGAGATCGATATTATCATCGGCACCCACCGCATCCTATCCAACGACGTCCACTACAAGCAGCTCGGCATGGTCGTGGTCGACGAGGAGCAGCGCTTCGGCGTGCGCCACAAGGAGCGGCTCAAGCAGCTGCGCCAGGAAGTCGATGTGCTGACGCTGACCGCGACGCCCATCCCGCGCACCCTGCACATGGCGCTGGCCGGCATCCGCGACCTGAGCGTGATCGACACGCCGCCCGACGACCGCGTGCCGATCAAAACCTACGTCCAGCCCTACAACGAGCTGCAAGTCCGCGACGCGATCATGCGCGAGATCAGCCGCGGCGGCCAGATCTATTTCGTCCATAACCGGGTCCAGTCAATCTACAACGTGGCCAATCGCCTGCAACAGCTGGTGCCCGAGGCCCGGATCGGCGTCGGCCACGGCCAGATGGCCGAGAAGGAGCTGGAGAAAGTGATGCTCCAGTTCTTCGAGAGCGAGTTCGACGTGCTGGTCTGCACGACGATCATCGAGAGCGGACTCGACGTGCCCAGCGCCAACACGATCATCATCGACGACGCGGTGAACTACGGCCTGGCCCAGCTCTACCAGCTGCGCGGGCGGGTCGGCAGATCGACCCAGCGCGGCTACGCCTATCTATTCTACAACCCGACCAGATCGATGAGCGAGGAGGCGACCCAGCGCCTGGAGGCGATCCAGGAGGCGACGGAGCTGGGCGCCGGCTTCCGCATCGCCATGCGCGACCTGGAGATTCGCGGCGCCGGCAACCTGCTGGGGCCGGAGCAGTCGGGCAACATCGCGGCGATCGGCTTCGATCTCTACTCGCGGCTGCTGGCCCAGGCTGTCGAGCGGCTGCGCGACGAGGGCCTCCAGAAGCGCGCCGCCAATCTCAAGCAGCAGCGCCACCAGCGCGCCCAGGCCGTCGAGGCCCTGCGCCGCGCCGCCGTGATCTCGGCGCCGGCCGCCAGATCTGGCGGCCGCGACGACGAGCGGGTGCTGCCCGAGCCGGTGGTCAGCATCGACCTGCCGATCACCGCCTTCCTGCCCGAGGAGTACATCGAGGACGACACGCTGCGGCTGCGGGTCTATCAGCATATCGCCGAGGCCCGCACCGCCCGCGACCTGCGCGAGCTGCGACGCGAGCTGGTCGACCGCTTCGGCCCGCCGCCGCCGCCCGCCGAGCGGCTGCTCGATCTGCTCCAGATCAAGATGCTGGCCCTGGCGGCCGGCGTGCTCTCGATCATCACCGACGACCAGG
>DASWWB010001220.1:0-3284 GCA_036406115.1 Herpetosiphonaceae bacterium | reverse complement strand
CCCCAGGCGCCGGCGCGGCGCGGCCGCCGGGGCGCCGATGCCCGGCGTCGGCGCGTCGTCGCCCTGGTCGCCTGCCAGGCCGGTCGGCCGGAGCACCAGCAGCGCGATCAGCACCGCCATCGACAGCACCGGCGTCCACTGCGTGGCGAGGAAATAATCGCTGAAGGCTGCCAGCACGCCCAGCGTCAGGCCGCTGAGCAGCGCGCCGCGCGGCCGGCCCACGCCGCCGAGGATCGCGGCGGTGAAGGCCAGCAGGCCGCTTTGCACGCCGTAGTTGGTGAAGGGATGGGTGTGGTAGAGCGTGAAGGCCCAGGCCGCCACGCCGCCGAGCGCGCCGCCCAGCGCGAACACCAGCCGGATCGTGCCGTCGCGGTTGACGCCGCACAGCTGGGCCATCTCGGGGTCCTGGGCGCAGGCCCGCAGCGCCCTGCCGACCCGGGTCCGCGCCAGCGCCCGGTGGGTCAGCAGGCAGACTGCGATCGCGAACAGGACCAGCAGCAGGTCCTTGAGCGGATAGCTCACGTCGAGGTTGATCCCCAGGCTGCGCAGCACGTCGGTCTCCGGCAGCAGTTCGGGCAGGCGGCGTCGCGGCACCTCGGGGATGCCCGGCACGCTGCGGTGCTCGCCCGGGATCACGGCGTTGGTGAAGTTGCGCAGGAGCAGCGCGCCCTGGTAGAGCATGAACGAGATGCCGATCGTCGCGATCAGCGGCGCGGTGCTGTTGGCGGCGCGGAACGGCCGGAACGCCAGCCGCTCGATCGCTACGTTGAGCCCGGCGCTGCTGCCCGCCGCCAGCGCCAGCGCCGCCACCATCGCCAGCGCCGCCCCGAACCCGCTGTGCTGCTGAGCCGCGCTCACGCCCAGCCCCAGCAGCGCCGTGGCCGAGACGACGCTGGCCAGCGAGAATAGGTCGCCGTAGGCGAAGTTGATTGTCCGCACGATGCTGTAGACCAGTGTCACGCCCAGCGCGTTGAGCGCGATGATCGCACCGTTCGACAGTCCGATGATCAAGAGCTGGAGCAGAATTTCGCCACAGCTGAACGCCACGCCGCATGTCATCGCTTGCCCTCGCTGCCAGATTGCACCGGGGGATTATAGCGCGGGGATCGGGGATCGGGGATCGGGGATCAGGGGGCGGCCTCGCAGCTGGATGCATTTCTGTCGGCGCCTGCCAGCCATGCCGTCCTGCCTGGCCCCTGATCCCTGACCCCTAAAGCCTGCCCGCCTAAGCCTTTCATATCCCAATGCATTGCCCCTCCCCCCAATTCTGTGGTATGATGACTGATTAATCCCGCAAGAACCGGGAACACCGATTGAGCACAAGCGCCGCAGCTTGTGCTTTTGTGCAACATAGGAGGTTGGATTGAGTCGCGAAACAGTGGATGTGCTTTTGATCGGTGGGACGGTCGTGACGATGGATGCCGAGGGGACGATCATCAGCGATGGCGGCGTGGCCATCAGGGGCGGCGAGATTGTCGCCGTCGGGGGCAGCGCCGAGCTGCGCGAGCGCTTCAGCGCCGCCGGCGAAGTGGATTGCGGCGGCCAGGCGATCGTGCCCGGCCTGATCAACGGGCACGCCCACGTGCCGATGAGCCTCCTGCGCGGGATCGTCGCCGACCAGCAGCTGGATGTGTGGCTCTTCGGCTATATGTTCCCGGTCGAGAGCCGCTTCGTGACCCCCGAGTTCGTCTACCACGGCACGCGCCTCTCCTGCGCCGAGATGATCAAGGGCGGCATCACGACGTTCGTCGATATGTACTATTTCGAGGAAGAGGTGGCCCGCGCCGCCGACGAGGCCGGCCTCCGCGCGGTCTGCGGCCAGAGCGTGATGAAGTTCCCGACGCCCGACGCGCCCTCCTACGACGAGGGCCTGGCCCGCTCGCGCCGCTTCATCGCCGAGTGGCACCAGCACCCGCGGATCATCCCGGCGATCGCCCCCCATGCCCCCTACACCTGCAACAGCACGATCTACCGCGAGGCCGCCGCGCTGGCCCGCGAGTACGACGTGCCGCTGGTGACCCACCTCTGCGAGACCGATCGCGAGGTCAAGGAGGCCCGCGAGCTGGTCGGCAAGTCGCCGATCGCCTATGTCGGCGACCTGGACGCCTTCACCGGCAAGGGCATCGCCGCCCACTGCGTCCATATCGACGAGAACGATATGCGCGTCCTCAAGCAGCACAACGCCGGCGCCGTGCCCTGCCCGACCAGCAACCTGAAGCTGGCCAGCGGCGTCGCCCGCTACAGCGAGATGCTCAAGGCCGGCATCAATGTCGGCCTCGGCACCGACGGCCCGGCCTCCAACGACGACCAGGACCTGTGGATGGAGGTCCATCTGGCCGCCATCCTGCCCAAGGGCGTCACCGGCGACCCGACCGTCGTCAACGCCAAGCAGGCCTTCACGATGGCGACGATCATGGGCGCCCGCGCCGTCCATCTCGATCATCTCGTCGGCAGCCTGGAGCCCGGCAAGCGCGCCGATATCACGATTGTCGACCTGACCGGCCTCCACGTGGCGCCGGCCACCTCGTACCGCTACTCGCCGGACTCGATCTACAATCACTTGGTCTACTCGGCCCGCTCGGCTGACGTGCGCCACGTGCTGGTCGAGGGCCAGTTCCTGCTGCGCGACCGCGAGCTGCAAACCCTTGACGAGGGCGAGGTGCGCTCCAACGCCGTCGCGATCGCCGATCAGATCAACCAGTTCCTCAGCGCCCGCGAGGTCAATCTGCTGGATAAGATCCTGGCGATCGGCGGCGTCAAGCAGTCCGAGATCTTCGAGGTCCAGGTCAAGGCCCGGGTCGACGATCCCGAGGCGATCGAGCGCATGCTGGAAAGCCCCGCTGTCTCGATCACCAAGGCTAGCGAGCGGACCCAGTACGACACCTATTTTCTGTTCAACGACCCCGGCCTGGGCCGCCTGCGCTACCGCGAGGACCATCGCCACGATCCCGGCTCGCGCCTGGAGCCCAAGTACAACCTGACGCTGATGCTGGAGCCCGAGTACGGCGATTTCCCCAACGCGGTGCTGCTCTCGCGCGCCCGCTACACCGCCCCCGCCGACCGCTCGCGCCGCTTCTACCGCGAGTATTTCGCCCCCGATCAGGTCGTGGAGGTCGAGAAGGACCGCCGCCGCTGGCGCATCCTCTACGGCGGCGTCGATTTCTCGATCAACCTCGACACGCTCAAGGGCGGCAAGCAGCGCGGCGCCTATCTGGAGATCAAGAGCCGCACCTGGTCGCACAAGGACGCGGTCCACAAGGCCGAGCTGATCGGCGAGCTGCTGG
>DASWWB010001219.1:0-6988 GCA_036406115.1 Herpetosiphonaceae bacterium | reverse complement strand
CGCAGGGTCTGGGCGATCCGGCCCGTCACGGGCGGCCTCCCATGGCGCGCAGGGTCAACCGCTCGGCTACGTCGATGAGCACGACCAGCGCGGCGGCAATCGCGGCGGCGGCGGCGGTGGCTACCGTGGCGGCGGCGGTGGCGGCGGCAATCGCGGCCGCGGCGGCTACGGCCAGCAAGACAATCAGATGCGCGGTCGCGGCGGCGCGCCCCAGATGGCTCGCCCGCTGGCCCCGGCCAAGCCGCGCGGCCCCGTCAGCCTGCCCAGCGTGATGACAATTCGCGAGCTGTCCGAGGCGCTTGGCGTCGGCGCCGCCGATATCATCAAGGAGCTGATGAAAAACGGCATCATCGCCAATATCAATCAGCAGATCGACTTCGACACCGCCTCGGTGATCGCCGCTGAGTTCGACATCGAGACCACCGAGAGCGTGCCCGAGCAGCTCGCCGGCCTGGTCGAGGATGTCAGCGAGTCGCTGGCCGACGAGGCGCCCGAGGATATGATCATCCGGCCGCCGGTGGTCACGATCATGGGCCACGTCGACCACGGCAAAACCAAGCTGCTCGACGCGATCCGCCAGACCAAGGTGGCCGAGGGCGAGGCCGGCGGCATCACCCAGCACATCGGCGCCTACCAGGTCGAGATCCACGGCCGCAAGATTTCGTTCCTCGACACGCCCGGCCACGAGGCGTTCACGGCGATGCGCGCCCGCGGCGCCACTGTCACCGACATCGTCATCCTGGTGGTGGCCGCCGACGACGGCGTGATGCCCCAGACCGCCGAGGCTATCGCCCACGTCAAGGCCGCCGGCGTGCCCATGATCGTCGCGATCAACAAGATCGATGTCCAGGGCGCCAACCCGGATCGCGTCCGCCAGCAGCTGGCGGTCGAGGGCGTCACGACCGAGACCTGGGGCGGCGACGTGCCCGATGTCGAGGTGTCCGCCAAGCAGAAGCTCAATATCAACGGCCTGCTCGATATGGTCTTGCTGGTCGCCGATATCCAGGAGCTGAAGGCCAATCCCAACCGCCCGGCAGTCGGCACGATCGTCGAGGCCGAGCTTGACAAGGGCCGCGGCCCGGTGGCGACGGTGCTGGTCCAGAACGGCACGCTGCGCCAGGACGATATGGTGCTGGTCGGCAGCGTCTACGGCAAGATCCGCGCGATGTTCAATGACACCGGCAAGCGCATCCGCTCGGCCGAGCCGGCCACGCCGGTCTCGATCATCGGCCTCTCCGATGTGCCGCACGCCGGCGATATCCTCCAGGTGGTCGACGATGTGCGCATGGCCCGCGACGTGGCCACCCAGCGCCAGCGCCAGCGCCAGATGGAGAACATGGCCGCGAAGTTCACCAAGGCGACGACCCTCGATGATGTGTTCCAGCAGATCCAGGCCGGCAAGATCAAGGATCTGAACATTATCCTCAAGGCTGACGTGCAGGGTTCGATCGGCGCGATCGAGCACGCCCTGGCCCAGCTCAACGAGAAGCAGACCGAGGTCCAGCTCAAGGTCCTGCACCGCGGCACCGGCACGATCACCGAGTCCGATGTCAACCTGGCGGTCGCCTCCAACGCGATCATCATCGGCTTCAACGCCCGGCCCGACGCCGCCGGCCGGCGCTCGGCCGACGCCAACGGCATCGACATCCGCTTCTACAACATCATCTACCAGCTGACCGAGGACCTGAACAAGGCGATGATCGGTATGCTGGATCCCGAGGAGCGCGAGACCACCGAGGGCTTCGCCGAGGTGCGCAACACCTTCCGCCTGCCCAGCCGCGATGTGATCGCCGGCTTGATGGTGACCGACGGCAAGATCACCCGCAACGCCAATGTCCGCGTCCTGCGCTCCGGCGTGGTGGTCCACGACGGCCGCATCGCCACCCTCAAGCGCTTCAAGGACGATGTCCGCGAAGTCGCCACCGGCTATGAGTGCGGTCTCAACGTCGACGGCTTCAACGATGTCCAGGTCGGCGACACGATGGAGTTCTACCGCAAGGAGAAGATCCAGCGCACGTCGTAAGCCGGCGCGAATCGCGGGCGCGGGGATGGCGATCATCCCCGCGCCCGCCTATTTGAGGAGCGAACGATGGCCAAAACCAAACGGGTCGAGCAGGTCGCCGAGCAGATTCAGCACATCCTCGGGCCGCTCATCCAGTACGAGATCAAGGATCCTCGCCTCGGCTTCGTGACGCTGATGAGCGTCAATATCAGCCCCGATCTGTATCACGCCAACATCAATGTCAGCATCATGGGCGACGACGAGGCGCGCCGCGAGTCGCTGGCCACGCTCGACCGGGCCAAGGGCTTCCTGCGCCGCGAGCTGGGCCGCGAGCTGCAGCTGCGCACGGTCCCCGAGCTGCACTTCCACCTCGACACCACGCTCGACACCCGCGAGCACATGGACGGCCTGTTCCGCCAAGTGGAGCAGGATCGCGAGGTCAACCCGCCCAAGCTTGAAGACGAGGCTTAACGTGCTGCACACGACTGTCGAGGCCGCCGCCGCGCCGCTGATGGAGGCGATCGCGGCGGCGCGCCATATCCTGGTCACCACCCACCTCAATCCCGACGGCGACGCGGTCGGCTCGCTGATCGGCCTCGGCCGCGCCCTGCGCCAGCTCGGCTCGACGGTGACGCTGGTCGCCCCCACGCCGCTGCCGCTCGTCGCCGCCGCCCTGCCCGACGCCGCCGATGTCCGCATCTACAGCGCCGAGCGCGCCCTGCCGGCCGAGGCCGATCTGGTGATCCTGGTCGATACCGGCAGCGTGTCACGGGTCGGCCCGATCTACGAGGACGAGCGCCCCTACCTGGAGGCCCGCCCGCTCCTGGTGATCGACCACCACGCCACCAACGCCGGCGAAGGGCTGATCAACTTGGTGATGACTGAGGCCGCCTCCGCCTGCGAGATTGTCGCGCAGCTGCTCAAGGCCTGGAACGCGCCCTGCGACCAGGAGACCGCCACCGCCCTGCTGACCGGCATCCTCACCGACACTCAGAGTTTCCAGATCCCCGCCACCAGCCCGCGCACGATGCGAGTCGCCGCCGATCTGCTGGAGGCCGGCGGCCGGCTCAATGATGTCGTGCGGGCGATGCTGTTCAGCAAGCCGTTCAGCCACGCCAAGGCCCTGGGCCTGGCGCTGGGCGAGATGCGCCAGGAAGGCCCCGTCATTTGGTCGGAGCTGACCCGGGCCATGCAGGCCGCGACCGGCGCCGACGACGAGGCCGGCGACGAGATCACCGGCTATCTGACCCGCATCACGGGCGCCAAGGTCTATGTGCTGTTCAAGGAGCGCCGCGACGGCTCGGTCAAGATCAGCTTCCGCTCGCTGCCCGGGATCGATGTCTCGCTCATCGCCGGCGAGTTCGGCGGCGGCGGCCACCGCCAGGCCTGCGGCGCGACGGTCGCCGGGCCGCTGGAGCAGGCGCGGGCCACCGTCCTCGGCCGCCTCCACGATTGGCTGGGCGCCTGATGCTGCACGGCTTCGTGGTCATCGATAAGCCCGCCGGCATGACCTCGCACGACGTGGTCTCGAAGCTGCGCCGCCTGGCCGGCCAGAAGCGCGTCGGCCACGGCGGCACGCTCGACCCGATGGCGACCGGCGTGCTGCCGATCGCGCTGGGCAACGCGACCCGCCTGCTCGAATATCTCCAGGAGGAGGACCAGAAGGCCTACCTGGCGACGGTCAGGCTCGGCGCCGCCACCGACACCGACGACGCCGAGGGCCAGGTGATCAGCGAGGCGCCGGTGCCGCCCCTGGCGCGGGATGAGCTTGAGCGCGCGCTTGATCAGTTTCGCGGGGCGATCGAGCAGGTGCCGCCGAACTACGCCGCCATCCGCGTCGACGGCCGGCGGCTCTACTCCTACGCCCGCGCCGGCGAGGAGGTCCCGGTCGTGCCGGCCCGCCCGGTCACGATCGAGCGCCTGGAGCTGCTCGCAGCCGAGGGAGATGAGCTGACGATCGACGTGAAATGCTCCAAGGGCACCTACATCCGGGCGCTGGCCCGCGATCTGGGCGCGGCGCTCGGCTGCGGCGCCCATCTGACGGCGCTGCGCCGCACCCAGGCCGGCGCCTTCGCCCTCGGCCAGGCCGTGCCGCTCCAGGCGCTGCTCGACGAGCCCGCCCTGCTGCCCGGCGCGCTGCTGGCGCCGCAAGCCGCCCTGGCTGACTGGCCGCTGATCGCCGTCAGCGCCGACGAGGCCGCGCTGCTCGGCCAGGGCCGCCGCATCCCGCGCCTCCTTGACGCGCCGCGCGCCGCCCTGCTCGACGATGCCGGCAGGCTGCTGGCGGTCGCCGAGGCCGCCGACGCCGAGTGGCAGCCGGGCAAAGTGTTTAGCTGGACATAATCGAGGGATGCGATGACACTGGCGCTGCTGTGCGCGTTCGCGCTGCTGGCGGGGTTCGTTGATTCGATCGGCGGCGGCGGCGGGCTCATCCAGCTCCCGCCGCTGCTGATCCTGCGCGACGATCTGCCGCACGCGACGCTGCTGGGAACCAACAAGGTGGCGGCGGTGACCGGCACCGGGGCCGCCGCCGCCACCTATCTGCGCCGGGTGCGGCTCGACTGGTCGCTGATCGGCCCGGCGGCGCTGGCGGCGGCGCTGTACTCGGCGATCGGGGCGCGGATCGCCAGCGTCATCAGCAGCCAGGTGTTCCGGCCGATCGTGCTGGCGCTGCTGATCGCGGTCGGGCTCTACACCTACTTCAAGCCGGCGTTCGGCTCCGAGGTCCGCCAGCGGCCGGTCGATCGGCTGCTGCGCGTCCGCGCCGCGCTGATCGGCGGCTACGTCGGCTTCTACGACGGCTTTTTCGGCCCCGGCACCGGCTCGTTCCTGATGTTCCTTTTCGTCGGCGTGCTGGGGTTGGATTTCCTGCACGCCTCCGCCTCGGCCAAGCTGGTCAACACCGCCACCAACCTGGCGGCGATCGCGGCCTTCGCCAGCCAGGGCTACGTGCTCTACGGCGTGGCGCTGCCCATGGCCGCCTGCAATGTCGTCGGCGGGCTGATCGGCGCCCGGCTGGCGCTGCGGATCGGCAGCCGCTTCGTCCGCATCGTCTTCCTGGTCGTCGTGACCGCCTTTGTCCTCCGCCTGGCCTACGAGATCGTCGCGCCGCTGCTGGCGGGCGGCTAGCATGTACGGCGCGCCGCCGCCGGTCCGCCGCCCGCTCGCGCTGTGGGCCGGATTGGCGCTGTGCGTGGCCGGCGCCGCTGCGGCGCTGTGGGGCGTGGCGGTGCCGTGGTCCGAAGGGATTTACCGCGATGACAGCGGCGCGATTATCTTTTATCGGATCCACGGGTACCGCTACCCGGTTGGATGGCTGGTGGCGGGCTGGGCGCTCTTTATGCTTCGGGTCAGCTATCTCGCCTACCGCGACGCCGGAGCGGTCGGCGGATTGTTGGCCGTCCTGGTTTCCATCTCCAATATGCTTTGTTGCTTCGGGCTGATCGGCGCCTGCTACTCCCTGGAAAATTTCGGCGAGGCCGGGCTTCCTTTGGTTTTCGGCGCCAGCCTGCTGCTGGCGGCGGGCGCGGCGCTGCTGGCGCGGGCCGCAGCGCCGCCCGGGAGCTGATCGGCTACGGCCGGTCCGATCCGACCAGCGGCAGGAAGGCGCGCGGGGTGGTGCCGGCGAGGATTTTGGCGTTGAGCGCGCCATTGCCGAACATCGACACGCCCTCGGCCACGCCGTGGCTTTCGAGGCGGCGCTGGATCGCCGCGTCGTAGCGGCCGAGCTTCATAAAGCCCTCGGTGAACCAGCCGCTGCCGCCGCCGCTCCCGTCAACGAACTCGGCGTAGGTTGTCGCCGCCGGCCAGACGATTTTATCGAACAGCACGCAGAACTTCGCCATATCGGCGCGCGTCCAGCCGCCCATCCCCAGGCCCTGGGCCTCGACAATATAGGCCAGCACGTTGTTGGCGTGGCCGACATCCTGGCCGGGCCGCTCGAATGTGCCCCACTCGTCGTCCCAGAACAGGGCTCCCGGATTGAGCGGATGGGCGATCATCTGGCCGTGGAGCGAGGCGCCGCCGTAGACGGGCATGTGGTGGTTGATGTTGTCGAACACCGCGCGCAGTTTGGCGAGCCGGGCCGGATCCGTCGTCATCAGGCTCAGGTCCATCGCGATGAAGGCCCAGTGCGAGGCCATGTTGGCGTTGACGCGGTAGACGTAGGCGTTGACGCCGCGCGCATGCCATTTGTCAAAGAGATTGACTTCGGCGAACGCGAGCAGCCGATCATATTGCTGGCGGTAGCCCGGATTGGCGTAGAGCGCGGGTGTCAGGCGGATGACCCGCAGCAGCCTGGTGACGTAGCGCCAGGCGTAGCTCTCGAACAGCGGCACCTCGTTGCCGGTCTGGCCGTTTTTGAACGAAGTCCAGCCCATGAACGAGTCGCGGAACGCCGCTGGCCCCAGATCTTTGGACGGGCGGGCGCTGGCGCGCAGATTGTTGGCGAAGACTAGGGCCTGGTCGAGGTAGGTCGTGTTGCCGGTGGCGAGATACATCGCGGTCGGCCCGTCGATCGCGTAGGCCAGATTGTAGTGGTCCCAGCTGTCGACCGACGTGCTGAGCGGCAAAAATTGCTCACGCTGGCCGGGCCAGCTGGCGTCGTAGCGGTTTTGCCACCAGCTCACCGGCCGGATCGCCTGCTGCTGGGCCTCTGCTGGGCGCCCGCCCGGGATTGTCAGCACCAGCGCCGCCAGCATCAATGCCGCCAGGGCGCGGCTGATTCGCCGTCGCGCCGCCCGTCCCCATCCTGCTGTCCGCTCCATGCCTCTGCCTCCTGGCGCGGGCCGAGCTGCCGCTCAGCCGCGATACGCTTGTCCCGCTGAGTCTAGGCGGTGGGCGGCGCGGCGGACAGTGCGCGCTCTGACAAAAAGTCTGAGGAAAACTAAGAGCCGGGCGGCTTCGCCAATCCGAGCCGCCGCGCCAGGCGCCGGACATCGGCGGCGCTCCGGCAGCGGACGACCCGCGCCCCGTGCGGCGCCAGGG
>DASWWB010001218.1:0-8396 GCA_036406115.1 Herpetosiphonaceae bacterium | reverse complement strand
GGCCTCGGGGCCGATCGCGCTGCTGATCCCGCTGCACCTGGTGGGGTTTTTCGTCTTCACGATGATGACCCACGGACAGCTCGCGGCCGATCGCCCGGAGCCGCGCCACCTGACGGAGTTCTATCTGCTGATGTCGCTGGGCGGCGTCATCGGCGGCGCCTTCAACGCGCTGCTGGCGCCGCTGATCTTCGATTCGGTCCTGGAGTATCCGCTGACGCTGATCCTCACCTGCCTGCTGGCGCCGCAGCTGGCCCAGGCGCCGGCCAAGCTGGCGGGGCGGCGCTGGGACGCGCTGCTGCCGCTGGCGGCGGGCGGGCTGGCTGCCGGCGGCTTTTTCGCGGCGCGGGCGCTGGGCTACGGCGGCACGCCGATCGAGCTGGCGCTGATGTACGCGATCCCGATGCTGCTCTGCTTCAGCATGTCGCGGCGGCCGGTGCGCTTCGCCCTGGGCGTGAGCGCGGTCCTGGCGGCCAGCGCGCTCAGCGCCAACGCCCAGGGCGCGGTCCTCTACACCGACCGCAGTTTCTTCGGCATCAACAAGGTGGTGCTGCGCGCGGCGGACAACCGCCGGATGCTGATCCACGGCAACACGCTGCACGGCCTGCAAAACCTGCCGCCGGCCAATCAGCGCCAGCCGCTGGCCTACTACTATCCGACCGGCCCGATCGGCCAGGTGTTCACCGCCGCCAGGGCCATCCCCGAGCTGCGGCGCGTGGCGGTGGTCGGCCTGGGCTCCGGCGCGCTGGCCTGCTACGCCGCGCCCGGCCAGTCCTGGACCTTCTACGAGATCGACCCGGTGGTGGCTGAGATCGCCCGCGATCCCCGCTACTTCAGCTACCTGAGCGACTGCGCGCCCGACGCGCGGATCGAGCTTGGCGACGCCCGGCTCTCGCTGCGCGACGCCGCCAGCCAGAGCTACGACATCCTGGTCCTCGACGCCTACAGCTCCGACGCGATCCCGGTCCATCTCGTAACCCGCGAGGCGCTGCGGCTCTATCTCGACAAGCTCGCGCCCGGCGGCATCCTGGCCTTCCATATCTCCAACCGCCACCTCGACCTGGAGCCGGTGCTGGGCAACCTGGCCCAGGATGCAGGATTGACGGCGCTCACACTCAACGACACCGCCATCAGCCCGGAGGAGGAGCGCGACGGCAAATGGCCCGCCCAGTGGGTCGTGATGAGCCGCGAGGCGGCGCTGGACCAGCTCGGGCTCAAAGGCGACTGGCAGCCCATCCGCCGCGCGCCGGCGACGCCGGTCTGGACCGACGACTATTCGAGCATTGTCCAGACGCTGCGGTTCCTATCCGGCGAATCCGACGAATAACGCGGCCCGCTGGCACTTTTCGTGCCTGACGGCGGCAAACCGCGCAGCAATGAGGGATTGATTATGCAGGTACTTGGCATCGATATCGGGGGCACCGGGATCAAGGGGGCGCTGGTCGAGACCGACACCGGCCAGCTGACGACCGAGCGTTTCCGCATCCCCACGCCGCAGCCCGCCACGCCCGAGGCGGTGCTGGAGACCGTCGAGCAGATCGTGCGCCACTTCGATTGGAGCGGGCCGATCGGCTGCGGCTTCCCGGCGGTCGTCCAGAACGGGATCGTCCGCACGGCCTCGAATATCGAGCAGGATTGGCTGGAGCTTGACATCAACCGCCGGCTCGCCGACCGGCTGGGGCGCGAGGTGCGGGTGATCAACGACGCCGACGCCGCCGGGCTGGCCGAGATGCGCTACGGCGCCGGCCGCGGCCACCAGCACGGCGTGGTCCTGATGATCACGCTCGGCACCGGCATCGGCACCGCGATCTTCACCAACGGCCAGCTTGTGCCGAATCTGGAGATGGGGCAGATTATGGTGCGGGGCAAGCCGGGCGAGCGCCGGGCCGCCGCCAGCGTCCGCGAGCGCAAAAAGCTAAGCTGGAAAGCCTGGGCCAAGGGGCTTGACGAATACCTTGATCAGATCCAGCTCCTGACCTGGCCCGATCTGATCATCCTGGGGGGCGGGGTGAGCAAGGACGCCGACAAGTTCGTGCCGTATCTAAGCGTGCGGACCGAGCTGGTGACGGCCCACTTCCACAACTCGGCGGGGATCGTCGGCGCGGCGCTGGTGGCGCAGTAGCTAGGCCAGCAGCCCGAGCAGCAGGCCGAACTCGAACAGGAGGTACATCGGCAGGGCGGTCAGGGCCAGGTTGGCCGGATCGCCCGTCGGCGTGATGATCGCGGCCACCACCACCACCGCCAGGATGATGTAGCGACGGTAGCGCGCCACCGCCCGCGGCTTGAGGATGCCGAGCTTGGCCAGGGTGAACATCAGCATCGGCATCTCAAAGATAATGCCATTGACCAGCAGCAGCCTGATCAGCAGATCGAGGAAATCATCGAGCGTCGGCTTGTTCTCGATCAGCGTCGGCGCGACGTTGACGCCGAAGCCGACCAGGAATTTCATGGCCGCCGGCACGGTGATGAACCAGCCGAAGGCCAGGCCGGCGGCGAAGAAGACCAGCACCAGCGGCATGCCGATAAAGACCCAGCGCTTTTCCTTGGTCGTCAGGCCGGGCGTGAGGAAGGCCAGGATCTGGTAGACGATCACCGGCATCGCCAGGATGATCCCGAGCATCAGCGCCACGCCGATGAAGCTGGTGAAAGCCTCGGTGACCCGCACGATCTGGACGCCGCCCGTCCCGACGAAGCGCAGGATGATCTGGTCGATCAGATTGCTGTTGCTGAGGAGCCAGAAGCCGGCGAGCAGGCCGACGACCACCGCCGCGCAGCTTTTGACCAGGCGCGAGCGCAGCTCCTTAAGATGCTCCAGCAGGGTCATGGTGCCGGCGGCACCCTGAGGGTCCCCGGCGGCGGCGGCTTTACTCATTGGCGGGCGTCTCCAGCGAATCGAGCGACTCGCTCAGGGGGGCGTCGAGCAGATCGTCGCCGAGGATGCTTTGGGCGGCGAGGCGGGCGTCGGGCTGGGGCAGCGGCACCGCCTTGGGCGGGGGCGGCGGGCCGAGGTCGATCTTGGTGACCTCGTTGAGATCGCTGAGCACCGAGCGGCTGAAATCCTGGATCTGGCGCCGGGGATCCAGCTCGCGGAGCTGGCGGCCCATCTCCTGGATGGAGTCGTAGTCGTCGCCGAGCTCGGCGCGGGCCTGGGCGCGCATATCGCTGACCATGCCGCGGAGCTTGGCGAGGCCCTGGCCCAGCTGGTAGAGCATCTCGGGCAGCCGCTCAGGACCCACCACCACCAGGGCGATGATCACGATAATCACCAATTCGACCGGGCCGATGCCAAAAATCGTCATATGATTCAACAACGCCCGCCGGGGGCCGGCGGGCGTTGCCCCTGCTGCGAGCTAGGCGATCTTGCCCTTGACGTAGGCCTCGGCGTCGCCGACGGTGGCGAGCTTCTCGGCGTCCTCGTCGGAAATCTCGATGCCGAACTCCTCCTCGAGCGACATGATCAGCTCGACGAGATCCAGCGAGTCGGCCTCCAGGTCATCGGTGAACGAGGCGGTCGGCACGATGAGCGACTCATCTTTGCCAAGCTGCTCGGCGACCAGCTTGCGCAAGCGTGTCGTCAGTTCATCAGAGCTCATTGATCATCCTCCTAAGCTGCATTATTTGTTGACAACGGTACTGAGCACACCATTGACAAAGCGGCTGGAGCTGTCGCTGCCGTAGTGCTTGGACAGCTCGACCGCCTCGTTGATCACGGCCTTGACTGGTGCCTTGTCGGCGGCCGTATCGAAAAGAATTTCGTAGAGGGCGATGCGCAGCACCGCCTTGTCGACGCCGGGCATCTGGTGGATGGGCCAGTTGGGCGCCACCTTCTCAATCAGGGCGTCGATCTCGTCGCGCCGATCCCAGCCGCCGCGCACCAGCCGCTCGAAGAACTCGTGGGCCTCGGCGCCGAACATCTCATCGTCGCTGATGCGCCGGATCACCGCCTCCAGCTCATGGCCGGTCAGATCCAGCTCGAACAGCGCCTGGAGGGCGGCGGCGCGGGCGCGGTGGCGCAGATTAGCCACGGGCCGGCTCCACGTCCTGCACATAGACATTGATGGCGCGGACGGGCATGCCGATCATCTGGCTCAGGGCCTCGCCGACAGCCGTCTGGACCTGCTCGCCCAGCTCGACGAGGTTGATGTCGGGCAGGGCGACCACGTAGCAGTCGGCCACCACTTCGTCGCTGACCACCCGGACGGCGACGCCGCTGGCGTTGGCGGCGCCGGAGCCGAGCATCACGCCGACGCGCTGCTGGCCGGGCACCGCGCCCAGGCGGGCCACGCCGGGCACCTCCTGGGCGGTCATGGAGACGATCGTCGAGAGCACATCGGGGGCGATGGTTACGGTTCCAAGCGGGGATTTCGTCACGTCAAGCTCCAGTGATGCGGATAGAATTGCCAGGTTGCTCGCATCAGTCATCAGTTTCCACCTGCGCCGCCGCCTGGCGTTCCATAATCTCGCCCAGGGTGCGGGTGGCGACCTCGCCGCTGACGAACTCCGGCTGGCTCATCATCAGCAGCTGAAACGGGAGCGTCGTGGTGATGCCGTTGATCACGCATTCGCTCAAGGCGCGCCGCATCCGGTCGATCGCCTCGGCCCGGTCCTCGCCCCAGACAATCACCTTGGCCAGCAGCGAGTCGTAGTTCGTCGGCATCTTGTAGCCGGAGAACAGATGCGAGTCCACGCGCACGCCCGGGCCGCCGGGGGGCAGGTACAGATCGACTGTGCCGCCGGCGGGCAGGAAATCGCGGGACACATCCTCGGCGTTGATGCGGCACTCGATCGAGTGCCCGCGTATTTTAACGGCATCCTGAGCGAGCGTCAAGCGTTCGCCGGCGGCGATGCGCAGCTGCCACTTGACCAGATCCAGGCCGGTCAGCCACTCGGTGACGGGATGCTCGACCTGGAGCCGGGTGTTCATCTCCATGAAGTAGAAGTTGCCGTTGGGATCGAGCAGGAACTCCATGGTGCCGGCGCTGTGGTAGCCGATCTCGCGGACGCCGAGCAGCGCCGCGTCGCCCATCTTCTGGCGCAGCTCGGGCGTGAGCGCCGGCGACGGCCCCTCCTCGACGATTTTCTGGTGGCGGCGCTGGAGCGAGCAGTCGCGCTCGCCGAGGTGGATGGCGTGGCCGTGCTGGTCGGCCAGCACCTGGATCTCGACGTGGCGCACGACCGGCAGGTATTTTTCCATGTACAGGTCGCCGCGGCCGAAGGCCGACTCGGCCTCGGCGCGGGCGGTGGCGTAGGCCCTAGCCAGGTCGGCGGGATCCTCGACCACCCGCATGCCGCGCCCGCCGCCGCCGGCCACCGCCTTGAGCAGCACCGGGTAGCCGATGCCGTCGGCGATCTCCTGGGCCTCCTCGACGCTCACGAGCGGCTTGTCGGTGCCCGGCACCAGCGGCAGGCCGGCAGCCAGCATCGCCTGCTTGGCGAGGGCCTTGTCGCCCATGCGCTTGATCGAATCGGCGGAGGGGCCGATGAAGGTGATCCCGCACTCCTCGCAGCTTTCGGCGAAGTAGGGATTCTCCGAGAGGAAGCCGTAGCCGGGATGGATGGCGTCGCAGCCGCTGATCAGCGCGGCGCTGATCAAGGCCGGGGCGTTGAGATAGGAGCGGGCCGGCGCCGGCGGGCCGATGCAGACGGCCTCGTCGGCCAGGCGCACCGCCAGCGAGTCGCGGTCGGCCTCGGAGTAGGCGGCGACGGCCTTGATGCCCAGCTCATGGCAGGCGCGGATGATGCGGACGGCGATTTCGCCGCGGTTGGCAATCAATACTTTCTGAAACATTAGTACATCGTCCAGCCACCGTCGACCGCCAGGGTCTGGCCGGTGATGTAGGCGGCGGCATCCGAGGCCAGGAACACGACCGGGGCGGCGATGTCCTCGACCGTGCCGAGGCGGCCGAGCGGCACGCGGCCGACGGCGGCGGCCCGCAGCTCGTCGTTCATGGCGGCGGCGGTCATGTCGGTCTCGATGAAGCCCGGGCAGATGGCGTTGGCGGTGATGCCGCGCGAGCCCATCTCCTGGGCCAGGGTTTTGGTGAAGCCGAGCAGGCCGGCCTTGGCTGCGGCGTAGTTGGCCTGGCCCGGGTTGCCGGTCAAGCCGATGATCGAGCTGATCGTGATCACGCGGCCCCAGCGGTTTTTCATCATCGGCCGCAGCGCCGCCTTGGTCAGCAGGATGACGCCGCGCAGGTTGGTGTTGAGCACGTCGTCGATCTCCTCGGCCTTCATGCGCAGCAGCAGGTTGTCGCGGGTGATGCCGGCGTTGTTGACCAGGATGTCCAGCCGCCCGAACTGATCGGTCGTCGCTTTGATCAGGGCCTCGCCCGCGGCGGGGTCGCTCACGTCGGCCTGGACGGCGGCGGCCTTGCCGCCGGCGCCGACGATCTGGTCGACGACCTGCTGGGCCGCCTCGGCGCTGCCCCGGTAGTTGACCACCACCGCGGCGCCGGCGGCGCCCAATCCCAGGGCGATCGCCCGGCCGATGCCGCGCGAGGCGCCGGTCACCAGCGCCACCCGGTCAGTCAGATTGATCTGCATCGTTCCTCCAAAGCTTTAGGATGCGTTGAGTGCGTCGAGCCCTGCGACGAGGGCGTTCCAGAGCTGGGCGACATGGCGCTCAGCGGTGCGGATGTTGCCGATCGACACGCGCAGGGCGTAGCCCGCCGGCAGCGCGGTGTGCGAAATGTAGGAGTGGCCGCTGGCGTTGACCTGGGCCATCAGCCGCTGGTTCAGCTCGTCGAGCCCCGGCCCCGGCCGCATGCCCCGCGGCCGCGCCCGGAAGCTGACCAGCCCGAACGGCGACTCGGCCAGCAGTTCGAAATCCGGATGCCCGGCGATCTGGCGCGCCAGGTCGCGGGCCAGCCGCAGATGCTCTTGCATCCGGCCGCGCAGCCCGTCCACGCCGAAGGTCCGCATGATCATCCAGACCTTGAGCGAGCGGAACGAGCGGCCGAGCTGGAGCGAGAAATCCATGTAGTTGGGCACGTCCTGCTCGCTGGTCGCCAGGTACTCGGCGGCGACGGAGAAGGTTTCGCGCAGCAGGCCGCGGCGCTTGCAATAGAGCACCGTGGCTTCCATCGGCGTGTAGAGCGTTTTGTGCGGGTTGATCACCAGCGAGTCGCCCAGCCCCACGTCGCCGGTCAGCTCGCGCACCTCGGGCACGATGCGCCACAAGCCGCCGTAGGCCGCGTCGATGTGGTGCCACATGCCGTATTCGCGGCAGATCCCGTCGATCTCCGCCAGCGGATCGAAGCCGGCGGTCGAGGTCGAGCCCAGGTTCGAGACCGCCGCGAACGGCACGAAGCCGGCGTCGCGGTCGGCCTGGATGGCGGTCCGCAGCGAGTCCGGCCGCATGGCGAAACGATCGTCGGTGCTGATCTTGACCAGATTGTTGAGGCCGATCCCCAGGGCGATCGCCGCCTTGTCGATCGAATTGTGGGTCTGGTCCGAGCAATACATGCGCAGCCGGGGCAGGTCGCGGCCGCTGAGCCCCTCGCGGCGCACGTCCCAGGGGCCGACGCTGTCGCGGGCGGCGGCGAGGGCGTAGAAGGTCGCCAGCGAGGCGCCGTTGACAAAGACGCCGTCGCTGTCGGCCGGGTAGCCGACCAGCTCCGCCAGCCAGCCCAGCACCACCTCCTCCAGCGCCGAGGCCGCCGGGGCGGTGCGCCAGAGCATGGCGTTGACATTCAGCGCGGCGGCGAGGGTCTCGGCCAGAATGCCGGGGTAGGCGGCGCTGTTGGCGAAATAGGCGTGGAAGCCGGGATGGTTCCAGTGGGTCAGATGGGGGATGATCTTCTCGCGGGTCGCCCGCAGCGTCTCCTCGAACGGGATCGGCGCCGCGGGCAGCTCCTCGGCGAGCAGGGCGCGCAGCTCCTCGGGGGCGATGGTCGCCAGGACCGGCCGATCGTCGATCGTCGCGAAAAACTCGCGGATCAGCCCCAGCACCTCATGGCCGTACTGCTCAAACAGCTCGTCGGGCAAATCGCCGGTCGCGGGAATCTCAGCCACCACACGCCTCCTTGGGTTCAAGCCAACGGGCGCTATTGTACCGCGATCCGGCGGGAGGACAAGTTGGGGCGGAGTCGTCAGGGGCCAGGGATCAGGGGTCAGGACAATCGAGGCAATCATCGCACTCCCCATCAGGTGCCGGAGTGGTAAAGAATTTCTGGCCGCGCCAGTTGCCCTGCCGTCCGGCCTGATCCCTGATCCCCGATCCCTATCTCACAACCTCCCACAGCTTGATCATCCCATCGCCCGCCCCGCTGGCCAGCAGGCCGCCGCGCGGGTGCCAGGCCAGCGCGTAGGCGGCGCGGGCGTGCGCCTGCCAGGCGTGTTCGAGGCGGCCGGCACCGGGGCGCCAGAGTTCGAGGCGGCCCTCGCCATCGCCGGCGGCG
>DASWWB010001217.1:0-2469 GCA_036406115.1 Herpetosiphonaceae bacterium | reverse complement strand
CCGCGCCCACCACCAAAGCCGCCGCCAGCATGATCAGGCCGATTCGCAAGACAATTCGCATCTCAGGCCTCCTTGCCGGCGAGCTGGGCGGCGCGCTGGGCGCGGCGGCCGGCGGGCGTCAGCCGGCGCAGCATCCGCACGATCCAATCCCAGTGGAAGGCCACGTGGACGCTGGTCAGCAGCAGCGACAGGTTGGCGGTCAGGTCGTGGATCTGGCGCCAGCCGCCGCCGCTCGCGCTGAACCCCGCCGCCGGCAGCGCCACCTCGGAGATCATCAGCCCGCTCCAGATCACCAGCACGATGTCGATGAACAGCAGCGCGTTGAGCGCGAAGTTCAGCCGCGCCCGGGCGTTGGCAGCCTTCAGGAAGCGCGCGCCGATCCCGATCACCCACTCCCAGTGCAACAGCAGGTGGACGACGATCGCCGCGCCGAAGGCGATGCTCAGCCACTCGTGCAGCGCGACGCCGCTGGCGTGCGGCGCCATGGCGATCAAAAAGGCGACGAATATGCTTATGTCGAGCAGAAGATTAAGTTTGTTGCGGTCCGATTTCGGTTTGGGCGATGATGGCTGCATCGGGTGGCCTCGCGCTTGGGATGCCGCGTTGGCATCGGCTTGGATGAACTGTCTCCAAGCATAAGGCCGCGATGTTTAGAACATGTGCAATTCGATGTCCCAGCGATTCTGTCCGCCCTTCCGCAAGCAGGCGGCGCCTGGGGCCGGGCGGCGGGCGATGGCGGCGGCGGGCGCGCCCATCGCCCCTGCCGCCCCGCGCGGTCCGGCCCGGCTCAGGGATTGGCGCGCTCGGCTGGGCGGCTCGGCGCCCTCTGATCGCGCCGCTCGACCCGCCGCTCGTACCAGCTCATCAGCGGCGTCACGCTCACGCCGTGGGCCACGATCGACACCGCGATCAGCGAGACCGTCAGCTCCGCCAGCCGCTGCGCCAGCGCGTCCGGCAGCTTGTGGGCGATCGCGTAGCTAAGATAGTAGAGCGAGCCGATGCCCCTGATGCCGAACCAGCCCGTCAGCAGGCGCTGGACCCTGCCCGTCGCGCTGCCCCACAGGCCCAGCGCCACCGCCAGCGGCCGGATCGCCAGGAACAGCGCCGGCGCCAGCCAGAGCGCGTCCCAGGTCAGCAGCCGCGGCGAAAGCATGGCCCCGAGCAGCACCACGACCGCCGCCTCGAGGATATGCTCCATCTGGCTGGAAAACTGGTTCAGCGACAGGGCGATGAAGTGGGCGGTCTCGCCGGGGGTGTCGACCGCGTCAAGCTGGGTGGCGGCGTCGTCGTCCGGCGCCACCGCCCCCAGGCTGGGCGGCGCCTCGGCGTGATCGGAGGCGCGCAGCTCCAGGTAGCGCAGCGCGTAGCCGGCGGCGAACACCGCCAGGAAGCCGTAGCCGTAGGCCAGCTCCGCCAGCCCGTAGGCCAGCGCGATCACGCCGAAGACCAGGAAGGCCTGGATGCTCAGCGCCATCTCCTGGAACTGGCGCCGGCGCAGGATCTGCCAGCCGACGAACCAGCCGACCGCGCCGCCCGCCAGCAATCCGGCCGCCACCGCCCAGGCCACGTCCCAGCCCAGCCACGACGCCAGCGAGAACGAGCCCGGCGCCCACAGGCCCGCCAGGCCGGCGTGCTCCTGCGGATGCAGGCCCAGCAGCCCCAGGCCCAGCATCACGAACGGAAAGGCTGTGCCGTCGTTGAGGCCGGCCTCGCCGCTCAGGCTGTAGCGCAACGTGTCCCGGTCCTGCGCGTCCCTGACCTGGACATCGCTCGCCAGCACCGGGTCGGTCGGCGCCAAAATCGCGCCCAGCAGGATCGCGGCGCCCAGCGGCAGCCCCAGCGCCGCGACGCCCAGCAGCGCCACCAGCGCGATCGAGAGCAGCATCGTCAGGCTGGCCAGGCGCACCGGCAGCCACCAGGCGCGGTCGGTCAGCGAGCGGCGCAGCTGGAGGCCGACGGTGAACAGCGACACCAGCACCGCGATCTCAGTCAGGCGCTCCAGCAGCGGCGCGGCGCCGATCAGATCCCACGCCAGCAGCTTGAGGCCGTACGGACCGACGGCGGCGCCGACCGCCAGGTAGATGATCGAGGTCGAGACCGGCAGGCGTTTCAGCAGCGTGCCCAGCGCCGTCACGCCCAGCAGCAGCAGTCCGATGATGATGTACCAGTAGATTCCCGTCATAGGCGCGGCGCGCTCCCCCTAGGTGGCAGGGGGCCATGCGCAAGGAGCGTGCCGTCGCCGGCCGCTAGGCGCCGCCGATCACCGGCATGCGCTCCAGGCCGCGGATCAGGATGCTCTGGCGGTAGGCGAGCGCGGCGGGATCGACGGCCAGCCGCAGATCGGGGAAGCGCCGGAACAGGGCCTGGATGGCGATCTGGCCCTCCAGCCGGGCCAGCGGCGCGCCCAGGCAGTAGTGGATGCCGTGGCCGAACGCAAGGTGGTGCTTGATCTGGCGGGTGATGTCGAGG
>DASWWB010001216.1:0-2098 GCA_036406115.1 Herpetosiphonaceae bacterium | reverse complement strand
CGGCGGCGGCCTTCGGCGAGCCGCGCTGCACCGCCTGGGAGGCATCGATGGCCTACAGCCTGCGCCCCAACCCCTTCGACGAGTACTACGCCGCCGTCCGCGCCGGCAGCCGCCCGCCGGGGCGCGTCACCTGGCCGGTGGAGTTCGAGCTTTAGCTCAGCGCCGTCTCCTGGCGGATAATCCTGCTGGCAGGCAGATGGACGGTGAAGGTCGCGCCGAGGCCGGGCGCGCTTTGCACGCTCATATGGCCGCCGTGGGCCTCGACCGCCAGCTTGCAGAAATGCAGGCCAAGCCCGGTGCTGCTCTGGCGCTCGCCGCCCGTCCCGCCGGCGCTGAAGCGCTCGAACAGCTGGTCCTGGCGCTCCAGCGGGACGCCGGGGCCGTTGTCACGGACCCAGAGCTGGCAGTCGCCGGCGGTCAGCGTGGCGCCGATCGTGATCGCAGTGCGCGGCGGCGTGTGCTTGATCGCGTTGGAGATCAGATTGATCAGCACGCGGCGGATCAGGCCGGGGTCGATCTCCAGCAGAATGTCGGCGGCGCCGGGCTGGACCGCCAGCGACATCAGCTCCTGGTCGGCCCAAAAGCGCAGCTCGTCCGCGCTGGCCTGAAGCAGGGTGTGGAGCGGCTGCGGCTGGGTGTGCAGCTCCAGCCGCCCCTCCTCCAGCCGCGCGATGTCGAGGATATCGTTGATCAGACGCAGCATCGCCTGGCTGCTGCGGCGCGCGCCCTCGATCATCTCGCCCTGCTCGGGGCTCGGCCCCAGCCGATCAAGCATCTCGACATAGCTCATCACCGCCGTGAGCGGATTCTTGAGATCGTGGACAACCATCTGGGTCAGCTGTTCCTTGGCCTGCTCGCTGTGCAGCAGCCGCTCGTGCTTTTGCTCAAGCTCGCGGTAGAGCCGGGCGTTGGCCAGCGCCGTGGCCAGGTGGGCGCCCATCGACTGGCAGATCGTGACCGTTTGATCGTCGATCGGCTCGCCGGGAGCGGGCTGATGGGCCAGCACGCCGATCAGCTGGCCGTGGTGGATCATCGGCACCAGCAGCGCGGGGCCGGGGGCGCCGGCCAGCTGGGGCAGATTCGCATCGAGCAGGCGCTGGGCCGGCTCATCGTCGGCGAGCCAGGCGGCGGGCACCAGCGTGAGCGGCAGCCGGACCTCGCGCTGGGCCAGCTGGCCGCCGAGCGCCCGGTGCTGGGGGCGGAACACCAGCGCCTCGGCCTCGGCCAGGCCGATCGCCCACAGCGCGGCGTCGGAGTCGCGGGCCAGCGTCTCGATCGCGTTGCGCAGCAGCACGTCGGGGTCGAGATTGAGCGTGGCGGCGCGGCTGAGCGAGACCATGCTCCGCAGGCGGCGCTGCTCCTCGCGCTCGTCGGCCACCACGTGGACCGTGTGCTCCAACAGATCAAGCTGATCGTCGGCCAGGCCGAAGCGCTGGCGCAGATCGTGGCGCAGGGCCGGAATCAGCGCCACGTCGCCGCGCTCCAGCGCCGCCAGCAGCGCCGCCATTCCATCCTTGAAGGCCTGCTGCTGGCGCTCGACGGTGGCATGGAGCAGCAGGCCGTCGACGGCGCCGCTCAGCGAGCCGGAGCGCTCGTAGCCCGCCATGATCCCCGAGGTGATGGTGATCACGGCCGCCAGCAAAATGATATGGTAGAGCCAGAACGAGAAGCGGCCCAGCACGCCGTACTGGACCGTCAGCGCGGTGCCCGCCAGCAGCAGCGAGCCGCAGGTCAGGGCCGCCAGCGCGCGGGTCGGCTGGATGTTCCAGCGCCGGCCGTAGACCAGCGCCGTGGCCAGGTAGAGGCCGATATTGATCCAGGCGATCGGCAGCGACGACTCGCGGCCGAGCGCGCGCACCCGTTCCTGGAGCGTCGGCGCCACGCCGTGGGCGGCATGGTCGGCGCTGGCGGCCGGCACGTAAAAGAGCATGTAGCCGGCGTAGGCCAGCCAGAGCGCGACGCCCAGCGCCAGCCACCAGCGCCAGTGGCGCAGCAGCCATGGCTGGCGGGCGAACTGGTCCGAGCTGCTGAAAGCCAGGATGATCGCGCAGGCCAGCAGCGCCAGCGGCGATGAGATCTGGGTGGCGTGGCCGGTGTT
>DASWWB010001215.1:0-2365 GCA_036406115.1 Herpetosiphonaceae bacterium | reverse complement strand
ACCAAAATCTACGCCCGCGACGGCACGACGCTGCTCTACGAGGTGTTCGACCCCGACGGCGGCCAGCGCACGGTCATCCCGTTCAGCGAGCTGCCCGAGACGCTCAAGCAGGCGACGATCGCGGTCGAGGACGCCAATTTCTACACCAATCCCGGCGTCAATCTGCCCAGCGTGTTCCGCGCCGTCTACGCCAATCTGACCGACCAGGACCAGGGCCAGGGCGGCGCCTCGACCATCACTCAGCAGCTGGTGCGCAATGTGCTGCTGCCGCCCGAGGAGCGCGCGCAGCAGACGCCCAGCCGCAAAATCCGCGAGATGATCCTGGCCTACCGCATCACCAAGGAGTACTCCAAGGAGCAGGTGCTGGCCCTGTATCTGAACGAAATCCCCTACGGCAACAGCGCCTACGGGGCCGAGGCCGCCGCCCTGGCCTACTTCGGCATCCACGCTCGCGATCTGTCGCTTGCCCAGTCGGCGCTGCTGGCGGGGCTGCCCCAGTCGCCCTCCCAGCTCGACCCGCTGGTCAATCCGAGCGCCGCCAAGGCCCGCCAGCGCATCGTGCTCGATCGCATGGTCGCCACCGGCTCCATCACCAGGCAGCAGGCCGACGCGGCCTTCGCCGAGACGCTGTACGTCAAGCCGGCCCAAGTCGATCTGCGCGCCCCCCATTTTGTCTTTTACGTCCGCGACCAGCTAGAGGCGCGCTACGGGCCGGAGCTGCTGTATCGCGGCGGGCTGCGGGTCACGACGACCCTCGATCCCAAGTGGCAGGACGCGGCCCAGGCCGAGGTCGCCAAGCGCATCGAGGAGATTCGCGGCCAGAACGCCACCAACGGCGCCGTGGTGATGCTCGACCGCCAGACCAACCAAGTGCTGGCGCTGGTCGGCTCGGCGGACTACAACAACGCCGAGATCGACGGCCAGGTCAACGTGGCGCTGGCCGACCGCCAGCCCGGCTCGACGCTCAAGCCGCTGGTCTACGCCACCGCGATGATGCAGGGATGGACCGCCGCCAAGGTGCTGTGGGACGTGCCGACCGAGTACCACTTCGCCGGCGGCGAGGTCTACGCGCCCAAAAACTACGACCGCCTGTTCCACGGCCCGGTCTCGATGCGGGTCGCGCTGGCCAACTCCTTCAACGTGCCGGCGGTCAAGACGCTGGAGCAGATCGGCCTCGACGCGTTCCTGCGCCAGCTGCATACGATGGGGATCTCGACGCTCAACGACCGGCCGCGCTACGGCCTGTCGCTGGCCCTGGGCGGCGGCGAGGTCAAGCTGATGGAGCTGACGGCGGCCTACAGCGTGCTGGCCAACGCCGGCAACTACCGGCCGCCAGTCACCATCCTGCGGGTCGAAAACACCCGGGGCGAGGTGCTGGAGGCCTGGCGCGAGCCCAAGGCCAAGCCGGTGCTCGGCCCCAACGGCGCCCAGATCGCCTACGTGATGAGCTCGATGCTCAGCGACAACCAGGCCCGGCAGTGGATGTTCGGCCCCGGCAACGCCATGGAGCTGCCCGACGGCCGCCCGGCCGCCGTGAAGACCGGCACCACCGACGACGACCGCGACAGCTGGACGGTCGGCTACACGCCCCAGGTCGTGGTCGGCGCCTGGGTTGGCAACAGCGACAACGCGCCGATGGACGCCGTGCCCGGCTCGTTCGGCGCCGCCGTGATCTGGCAGCGCCTGATGACGGATTTCCACAAGGGCCTGCCGGTCGAACAGTTCCCCCGGCCCGGCGGGATCGTCGAGCGCGAGGTCTGCGTCGCCAGCGGCCTGCTCGCCACCCCGGCCTGCCCCAACAAGCGCACCGAGGTCTTTGTCGAGGGCACCGAGCCGACCGAGGCCGACCCGATCTACAAGATGGTGCGGGTCGGCCCGAACGGCGACTGCCTGGCCGGACCCAACCAGGCCGGCGAGGAGCGGCCGTTCGCCGAGTACCCGGCCGAGGCCGGCGATTGGTCCAGCCAGGGCGGCCTGCCGCCGCCGCCGACCAAGCCCTGCGTCGACGGCGCAACCGGCGTCGCCGACCTGCCGGCGGTGATTGTCGAGCCGGCGAGCGGGGCGACGGTCGGCTCGAGCGTGCGCATCCGCGGCAGCTCCGCCGGGCCGTATGTGCTGGACTGGGGCCGCGGCGAGCGCCCGTCGAGCTGGACGACGATCCTCGAAGGCTTCGGCGGCGTCAAGAACGGCCTGCTCGGCATGTGGAGCCACAACGAGCCCGAGGGCGTCTACACGATCCGCCTGCGCGTCCAGCAGCCCGGCGGCCAGCTGGAGCAGCGGGTCACGGTCACGGTCGCCCGGGCCTTCCTGCCCACCAGCGTGGCCCTGGCGGTGCCGGCCGGCGGCAAGGTCGGCAGGCCCGTCA
>DASWWB010001214.1:0-3633 GCA_036406115.1 Herpetosiphonaceae bacterium | reverse complement strand
CAGGGGCGCGCGAGGCCTTGGCCGCCCACGCCGCCGACCCCGACGAGCAGGTCCGCCAGGAAATCGCGGCGGCGCTGGAACAGAACCAAGCCAGCTGATCCGCCGCCTCGCTACGGCGCCGACATAAGCCGGCATCCGCCTTGATTGTCGCGCAGTCGCACCATCACTCCCGCCAGAGCCACAGCAGCAGCATGTTGACCGCCACCGCCAGCGCGAAGCCGGCGGCCACCCTGGGCCGGCCGGCCGCCGCCAGCGCCGCCGCGCCCAGGCCAAGCATGGCCCCCTTGAGCCAGAACGTCAGCGACGGATCCAGCGGCCGGGCCGCTTTGGGCGCCAGAAAGAGCCCCCAGACAACTGCGGCCAGCACGGGGGCGGCCAGGCCGAGCGCAATCCTGGGCCAGCCCTGGACTGCGGTGAAGCCCCAGTACCCAAGCGCCGCCAGCATGCACAGCTCCAGCAGAAACGCGGCGGCGAGATTGATCGATCGGACGACAGGCATAAAACAATCCTCCCTACCGCGCTGCTCAGTCCCGGCCCCACCACCGCACGAGCGTGCTGCCATCGTTGAAGCCGAGCGGCACCAGCGCGCCCAGGCCGAAGACCAGGGCGTTTTCCAAGGCAGCCGCCAGCAGCACGCCGTGCGCGAGCGGGCTGCGCTCCCGCAGCGCCAGCCACAGGCCGCCGATGACCAGCGCCAGCAGCAGACTGAGCAGCGGGCCGCCCAGCGCCCGCCGGATATGGATCCGCCCCGGCAGCGCCGGCTCGTCAGGCGGATACAGCGATGCGCTCAGCAGCGCCAGGACGCCAAAGCGAACCCCGGCCATGGGATAGCCCGCGCGCGCCGCCGCCAGCGCATGGCCGAGCTGATGCACGAACTCCCCGGCCCAATGCAGGACAATCCCCAGCAGGGCCAGGCCCGCCGCCTGGCCGATCGACCACTGGAATGCCGCCACGCCGATCCCCGCGATCAGCAGGCCCAAGCCCAGGGAGCCCCACACGGCCGCCCATGTGAAGCTCAGCTCAAGTCCGGCCACGCGCCCCAAACGCATCTGCCGCATGTCGGTGTCTCCTTTTTCTGGCATGCTGCCGGCACGCCGTCGGCGCCGGGGCGGCCGCGCTCCGGCGATCAATGATGCGTGTCCAACAGGCCCGCGCGGCCGCAAGCGCCTGCGTGGTCGCCGGGCGATCATCCCGGCACAGCCAAGGATATCACGGCCGCGCGAGGTCGGAGCGGCAGACAAAGCTCGCGTCTGCCAGGATCGGCGGCGCGCGGCCCTAATCGCCCATCCCGCCACCGACGCCCAGGTGCGCCGGGAGATCGCGGCGGCGCTGGAGTATAATCAAGCCAGCTGATCCATTCCCGCGCTGCAACGGAGGCGCCGATGCTCGACGATCTGCGCGATGGCCTGCGCTCATTCGGTGGCCGCATGCTCGCCACGCTGGCCTATATGCTCGGACTCATGCTCGCCGTCGCGCCGTTCGCGCTCTGGGCGCCGCCCATCGCCCGGATCATCGCGGCGGTGCTCATCTGGCTGGCGGGCAGCGGCTACGCCTTCAGCCGCTTCGGGGACCGGCTCGACGGCTGGGGGGCGGTCCTGGGCGTCGCCCCGCTGTTCATGGTGGCGATGGGCCTGCGCGATTACGTCGATCTGGCGAGCGCGCCCTCCGTCGCCGGCGTCAGCGTCGCCGCGATCCCGCTGCATCCCGCCGCCCGCTCGTTCGATCTCACCGACGCCCGCATCCAGACCGACTACCAAGCTACCAAGATCGTCAGCTCGCGCGACCGCAAAAGCGGCAGGGTGACCACGACCGCCTACACGGTCGCGCCACTGACCGGCGCCGGCTGGACGCCCGACCAGCCGGTGCCAGCCTGGGTCGGCTGCGGCCCCGGCGCCGCCAGCTGCGGCGAGTGGCGCGACCGGCCGCAGGGCGCGATCGCCATGGACAGCGTCGGCCTCGCCAATTACGCAGCAACCCGCGACCAAGCCATGGGCCAGCACCGCCTGCACTCCGCGCCCGGCGCCCCCATCCTCCAGGCCGTCGAGTCCGCCGCCGCCGGCCGCCGCCAGCGCGGCTTCATGATCTACGGCGTGTGGCTCATCATCTATGCTCTCTGGGCCGTCACCACCGGCGGCTACCTGCTCTGCCGCGCGCTCTGGCGCCGCGTCGGAAGTTAGTCGGCAATCGTCAGGATTCGTCGTCCGATGCTTTCGCGCGGATCAGCCCAATCAGCAATCAGTCGTCATTCGTCAGGATTCACCCCGACCATCTCACGCGAATTCCCCCTCAGTCCCATTCACCGGCTGCCAACACCTTCCCTATTCCCCACCAAACCCCCAAGCAGCATGCATGGTGCCCACCGACCAACCAATAACGACGACTAAACGCGTACGCTTGGGGGATGCAAGGGGGCAGCGCCCCTCTTGCGCTCCCTCCCGCAGGAGGGCGGGGGGAGGGCCATGCCCCATTCACAATGGCCCCCGTTCGTCGTATCATCGCCTCATCGGATTTTTTCCCTCGCTTGGAGGAACCATGAAACGCTTGAACGCACTTCTTCTGGTGGCGCTGCTGGCGCTGCCGCCCGGCGCGGGATCCCCGCCGGCGGCGGCGCAGCAGGCGCCCGACCGGCCGATCTACGCCGACGCCCTGGCCGCAGGCTGGGAAAGCTGGTCGTGGGACACCACCGTCAACCCGGCCAACGGCACGCCGACCCATGCCGGCGCGGCTTCGCTGGCGGCGACCCACAACGCCGCCTGGGCCGGGCTCTACCTGCACAGCGCCGACCCGCTGATCAGCGCCGACTACGCCGCGCTGCGCTTCTGGGTCCACGGCGGCGGCGGCGGCCAGCGCCTCAACCTCGCGGCTGCGGACGCCAACGACAACAACGAGTTCGGCCCGAGCGTGGCGGTCGGCCCGCTGGCGGCGGGCTGGACGCAGGTCACCGTCACCATGGCCCAGCTCGGCAACATCGCGGCGATCAGCGGCTTCGCCTGGATGGACGGGACCGGCGCCGCCCAGGCGCGCTTCTATCTCGATGATATCGATCTTGACGGCGTCGAGGGCCAACCGCCCGGCCAGTCGGTGGCGCTGACGGTCAATGCGGGCGCCGGCCGCCATGCCATCAGCCCCGACATCTACGGCATCAACTTCGCCGACCAGGCCCTGGCCCAGGCCCTGCGCGTGCCGCTCAACCGCTGGGGCGGCAACAGCACCAGCCGCTACAACTGGCGCACCAGCATGACCAACACCGGCTCCGACTGGTACTTCGAGAACGTCCCCAGCGGCACGGTCAACGTCGCCAACCTGCCCAACGGCTCGGCAACCGATCAGTTCGTCGAGCAAAACCGGGCCACCGGCGCCCAATCAATCATCACCGTGCCGGCGATCGGCTGGGTCGCCAAGGCCAGCAGCCCGCGCACGCATCCCTACGCTTGCGGATTCAAGGTCAGCAGCTACGGCGCGCAGACCAGCACCGACGCCCAGTGGGACCCCGACTGCGGCAACGGGCTCCGCGCCGGCGGCGGCGTGGTCACCGGCAACAATCCCGCCGACACCAGCCAGCAGATCAACGGCACCTTCGTCGGCGACTGGGTCAACCATCTCAAGGGGCGCTACGGCGCGGCGTCGGCGGGC
>DASWWB010001213.1:0-4783 GCA_036406115.1 Herpetosiphonaceae bacterium | reverse complement strand
GGGGCTGGCGGCGCTGGCCGGCGCCCTCCTGGGCTGGCTGGCCTGGCGCTCGGCCCCGGCCAGCCCGACGACCGACCAGCTCCGGCCGCTGGTCTGGGCGGTGGTCGCCGCGCCGCTGGCAGCCCTGGCCGCCAGCCTGCTGAGCCGCCACAGCCGGCCCGGCCGCGCCCTGGTCTGGTGCGGGGCGGTCTATTTCTTCAGCCTGTTCGCCGCCGCCCGCCTCGAACGGCTGCTGATCGGCGACGAGGCGGCCGTCGCCGGCGGGTTCGCGCTCTACTTCCAGCTCGCCCTGGCGTTCCAGGCCGCCGGCGGGCTGATCTTCGCCTGGCGCGGCGGCAGCCTCCGGGAGGCGGCGCCGCAGGAGGATTGAGCCATGCGCCGAGACCGTGAGCCGCGTTCGTTCCGCAGCTGGATCATGCTGGCCCTCGCGCTGCTGCTGGTCGGCCTGGTCGGCTACAGCCTGATCCCGCGCGGCCCGTCCCTGCCGGGCGCCAGCGTCCTGCTGCCGGAGCCGACCTCGACCTTCAAGCCCGGCCCGACGGTGATCGAGGCCGTCCAGCGCCAGGCCAAGCTCGAAAGCATCGCTATGGTCATCCAAAATGACACCACGGTGGTGCGCGAGCACGGCTTTCTCGGCGCCTGCACCGAGGAGCTGACCTACCTGGCCTACTTCAAGGTCAGCGCCGGCGTCGATCTGGCCCTCCTCACCAGCGACCGGATCACCGTGACCAACGACGGCTTCCCCGAGCAGGCCGAGGTGATTGTCACGCTGCCGCCCGCCCAGCTCCTTCACAACGAGCTTGACACCGAGCAGAGCCGGATCGTCAGCCAGAGCAGCCCGCGCTGGGTGCCCGGCTGCTCGCACGAAATCGCCGACATGACCGTCGAGGCCCAGAGCAAGCTGCGCGGCTACGCCCAGCAGGCGGCCCTGGAGAAGGGCATCCTGATCCAGGCCGAGGAGAACGCCGGCGGCGAGCTGAAGCGCCTGCTGGAGGCCGCCGGCTATCGCAAGGTGACGGTCCGCTACTCGCAGGGCGGCGTGGGGATCGGCACCCCGACTCCGGTGCCGACCGCCCCGCCGCGCTAGCGCGCCGCGCCCATCAGCCCGCCAGGGCAAGGAGCAGTGCCATGACCGACTCAGCAGCGCCGGGGTGCGGCCGCCACCGCGATGTCCGGCGGCGCCTGGAGGAGGACGAGGAGCGGCGGCTCTCGCCGCTGGCCGCGAAAAGCGCCGCCGCCGCCCGCGACCGGCCCGAGGAGGAGTCGGCGGTCCGCACGGCCTTCCAGCGCGACCGCGACCGCGTGCTCCACTCCAAGGCCTTCCGCCGGCTCAAGCACAAGACCCAGGTCTTCATCGCGCCGGTCGGCGACCACTACCGCACCCGCCTCACCCACACCCTGGAGGTCACCCAGATCGCCCGCACGATCGGTCGCGCCCTGCGCCTCAACGAGGATCTGATCGAGGCGATCGGCCTGGGCCACGACCTGGGCCACACGCCGTTCGGCCACGCCGGCGAGGCGGCGCTGGCGGTCGCCCTCGGCCGCTCGTTCCGCCACAACGAGCAGAGCGTGCGGGTCGTCGAGGTGCTGGAGAAGCTCGGCGAAGGGCTCAACCTGACCCGCGAGGTGCGCGAGGGCATCTACTCGCACTCCAAATCCCGCAAGGATGTGATGACCGCCAATTGGGGCGTGGCCTCGACGCTCGAAGGTCAGATCATCAAAATCGCCGACAGCATCGCCTATGTCAATCACGACATCGACGACGCGGTGCGCGCCGGCGTGCTGGATCCCGCCGACCTGCCCCAGGAGTACCTGGCGCTGCTCGGCGACACCCACGCCAAGCGCATCAACACGATGGTCTGCGATATGATCGATTTCAATTGGTGGGCCACCGGCGAGGGCGAGCCCCCCGCCGAGCGCACCATCGGCATGAGCCCGCAAATCCTGGAGGCGACCAACGCGGTCCGCGAGTATATGTACGCCCACGTCTACCTGGCCGGCCCGGCCAAGGCCGATGATCTCAAGGTGCGCTTTGTCATCGGCCAGCTCCACCAGCACTTCATGGCCAACCCCGGCGAGCTGCCGGGCGAGTTGCTGGCGGTGGTGGAGCGGCGCGGCGAGCCGGCCGAGCGGGCGGTCGTCGATTACATCGCCGGCATGACCGACCGCTTCGCCCTCAAAGTGTTCCACGATATCTTCGTGCCCCGCACCTGGGGCGGCTAAAATTTAGGGATTGATCGGCGCAGCGCGCCGGAGGAGCAGCAGATGACCACCAAAGCCAGCGGCGCCTTCGCCGTCAGCATGAATCCGCAGCCGGCCTACAACCAAGACGAGGGCTCGCTGCTCGGCCGCATGTCGCTCGACAAAGAGTTCAAGGGCGATCTCCAGGCTGTCAGCAAGGGCGAGATGCTCACCGCCGGCACCGCCGTCGAGGGCTCGGCCGGCTACGTGGCCATCGAGCGGGTGACGGGCAGCCTCCACGGCTTCAGCGGCGCGTTCACCCTCCAGCACAGCGGCACCATGGATCGCGGCGCGCCCACCCTGGTCCTGACCGTGGTGCCGGACTCGGGGACCGGCGAGCTGGCCGGGATCAGCGGCAGCATGCGGATCGGCTTCGAGGAGGGCGGCCACGTCTACGTTTTCGAGTACGAGCTGCCGGCCTAGCCGCCTCGCATCGACTAAAACGCGCCGCCCCCGGGAGTTCCGGGGGCGGCGCGTTTGCGACTTGCGAATCAGGCTTAGCGCTGGTGCTGGTTCTCGGCCGGCACATAGACCGGCACGCGCTCGCCGTAGCGGTAGGGCGGCTGATAGATCCGGCGGGCCGGCTTGGTCCGCACCGCGAACTCGACGCCCTCGGCCAGCATCAGGCCGAAAACCCGGCGCGGCGGCACCAGCTCGATGCTGCCGATGCCCATGCCCTTGACATCGAGCGAGGTCGTGACCCGCTGGAGCAGACGGCTGAGCTTGGGGGCCAGGGCCATCGCCAGCAGCGCGACCAGGGCCAGATTGAGCGGGGAGAAAGCGTTGGTGGCGGCGATCACCGCCAGCAGCGTCGCGGCGACCGTCACATGGCCGGCGGCGAGGGTGGTGGCACAGCGGCGCTGGATAGCCAGGGCGCGGTCGCCGCGCTGGAGCCGCAGCAGCCCCTCGCGGGCGGCGTCAAAGAGCAGCGCCGGGTCGATCTTGCCCCGGATGTGGAAACCTTCGGTGGTGGCGTAGCCGTCGAGGTCGCTCGGGCCGTAGCGCTCCTCCAGCACATTGACGGTGGCGTGCTGGATGGCGTGGTTGCGGCGCACCAGAATGCCATGGAGGAGCTGACTGATCTGGTGCGGCACCTGGGCCAGGGACGCGATGGGTTGGCCGACCAGGAAAAAGAGCACAAGCAATGCGCCAATCACAACCAAAAAGCTCATTGTTAAGATCATTATCCCACCGCCTCAACCAGCTTAAGAGCTGCTTAACATATCGGAGTGCCTGACAAGCGTATCACGCGTATTTATGGGCGTCAAGCCTTCTCCATAGTACTTTTCCAAGGTTACGCTTTACCTTACGGCCGCCCCCGGCCCCGGGATGCGTGCCCGCCGCCGGCGGCTTTCGCAGATTCGAGGCCACCGTTTTTCTCGAGTACAATGCGGCGACTTGTTGATGTGGAGGCTGCCGTGACCCCTGTCTCAATCCCCGATCCCGTACGCGGGACCCGCGACCTGCCGCCCGAGCAGCTGCGGCGCCAGCAGGCGGTCGCCGGCCGCCTCGGCGACGTGCTGGATCAGGCGGGCTACGATCAGATCGATCTGCCGCTGCTGGAGCACCGCGACCTGTACCTGAAGAAATCCGGCGACGAGCTGCTGGGCAAGCTCTATCACTGGACCCAGGGCGGCCGCGAGCTGGCGCTGCGCCCCGAGTGGACGGCCTCGGTCCTGCGCATGGTCAACAGCCAGGGCGACCCGCCGCTGCCGCTGCGCCTGCGCTACGCCGGCCCGGTCTTCCGCTACGAGCGGCCGCGCCGCGCCACCTACCGCCAGTTCACTCAGGTCGGCGTCGAGCTGATCGGCGCCGCCGGGCCGCGCGCCGACGCCGAGATCATGGGCCTGGCGGTCCAGGGCCTGCGCGCCGTCGGCGTCGAGGATTGGACCCTCACCATCGGCCAGATCGGCATCATCAAGCGGCTGCTGCGCGCCCTCGGCTTGGCCGAGCGGACCACCAGCGCCCTGACGTGGAGCCTGGAGCGCATCCGCTCCCATGGCCTGGCCGCCGTGCGCGACCAGTTCGACGCCGAGCTGGATGAGCTGCCGATCGACCTCGCGGCCCTTTCGCACCTTGACGACGCCGACATCGAGACCCTGCTGCTGCGCGTGCTGCCCAGCCTGGGCATCCGCCTGGACGGCGGCGGCCGCGACCCGGCCGAGATCGTCAACCGGCTGGTGCGCAAGCTGCGCCGCTCCGAGTCGCCGGCTCAGCTGGAGCGGGCCTGGCAGGCGCTGGAGGCGCTGAGCGGCGCCAGCGGCCCGCCCGCCGAGGTGCTGCCGGTGATGCGGGCGCTGCTGCGCGAGCATGGGATCGAGGCTGAGGCGCTGGACGAGCTGGCGGCGACGCTGGAGATGCTGCGCTCCTTCGAGGTCGATCTCAGCCGGGTCCGGCTGGATTTCGGCATGGGCCGCGGACTGCACTACTACACCGGCCTGATCTTCGAGATCGACGGCACCGACGGCCTCCAGCTGTGCGGCGGCGGCCGCTACGACGATCTGGTCGCCGCGCTGGGCGGCAGGCCGACGCCGGCGGTCGG
>DASWWB010001212.1:0-5221 GCA_036406115.1 Herpetosiphonaceae bacterium | reverse complement strand
CGCCGCGCGAGGCGCTGCGCCGCCAGCTGGTGGCATTCCTGATGCTGTTGCCGGCCTTGTGCCCGCTGATTCTGCTGTCGATCGTCGCGCCGGCCGGCCCCGTCCGCTGGGCGCTGATGGCGGTGACGCTGCTGGCGGGCCTGGGCCTGGGCCTGCTGCTGCTGCGGGCCTACCGGCGGATGGAGGCCCTGGCGCTCGCCGAGCGGCGCGAGGCTGACCAGGCCCCCGACGAAGCGGCGGGAATCTGATCGACCCATCCCGCCAAAGCGCCCCTGCGTAGTTCGGGGCGGATAAGCTTGTGTGAGGCGATGGGCGATGGATGCGACGAAACTAGGCGAGATACAGGTCTTTCCGGGCGCCGACGAGGCTGTGCCGCTGCCCGAGCTGTGGCGCGAGCGGCCGGCGCTGTTGTTTTTCATGCGCCAGCTAGGCTGCGGCCTGTGCCGCCAGCAGCTGCTGCGGCTGCGCGACCTGGCGGGCGAGTTCGAGGCCGCCGGCTGCGGGATCGCGGTGATCATCATGGGCGATGGGCGGATGGCCCAGGGCCTGCGCGAATTGTACAAACTGCCGTTCACCGTCTACGCCGACAGCACCCACGGCGCTTACGACGCCTTTGACATCGGCGAGGGCTCGCTGTGGGACGTGCTCGGGCCGCACATCGTGGCGCGCCAGGCGCTGACGGCGCTCAACGGCATGAAACCGATGTGGGGCGCCGGCTCCATCCGCCAGCTCGGCGGCCTGGTTTTGATCGACGAACAGAGCCAGGTGCTGTACCGCCACATCGCCAATCCGATCTACAATTACCCGGCATGGGAGAGCGTCCTGGAGACCTTCGCGGCGCTGCGGCGGGAGGGTGCGGAGGGGCAAAGAGTCGCGTCCTGAGCGCTAAATGCGCGTTGCCCTGGGGCCCGTCCTGCGGTACAATACGGCCTGACGGTCGCTCCAAAAGGGGGAATCAATGGCCTACGCAGGACGCGCCTTGCGCATCAACCTGGACACTGCCACCACCGATACGTTTGAGATTCCTGCGGCAATCTACGAGCGTTATCTCGGCGGGCGCGGGTTCAACAGCGCCTTGCTCTACCATATGGTCCACCCCGATACCCCCGCCCGCTCCCAAGACAATCCGATCCTGCTGACGCCCGGCGTGCTGGCCGGCACGCCCTCGTTCGCCACCGGCGGCTTCGTGGCCACCACCCGCTCCTCGCTGACGGGCGGGCTGGTCCATAGCTGGGCGGTGGGCGACTGGGGCGCCGCGCTCAAGCGAGCCGGCTACGATCTGATCTGGATCATCGGCCAGGCCGCCGCATGGCTCTACCTGTCGGTGGACAACGACGATGTCGAGCTGTATCCCGCCGATCAGCTCAACGGTTTGGACACGATCGAGATTATGCGGCGGCTCCAGGCGACCCACGGCGACGACGCGCGGGTGCTGACGCTCGGGCCGGCCGGCGAGCGCATCCTGCCCTACGCCAGCCTGGTCGCCGAGGGCCGCTACATGGCCGAGCCGGCAGGCGCCGGGGTGGTGATGGCCCACAAGCGGCTCAAGGCGATCGTGGTCCGCGGCACCAGGATGGTCAAGCCGGCCGACCCCAAGGCTTTCATGCTGGCGCTCAAGCCGATTTCCGAGCGGATCGAGCGCGACCCGCTGGCCGAGGCGATGCGCCAGTTCGGCTCGACCTACTACGTTGACCTGGCGCTCAAAGCCGGCGCCCTGACCGGCCGCAACGGACAGGACCCGGCGCCGGCCGGCGAGGGCGCGAGCGCCGCGCAGCTGGGCCGCGCCGCATGGCTGAAACGCGGCCGCCAGGAGCCGCACGGCTGCCCGCGCTGCCCGATGCCCTGTTACAGCGACTATCTCGCCAATGACGCGCCGGTGCCGCGGCCCGAGGTCGAGGCGATCGCCGGCTTCGGCGCCCGCTGCGGCCTCGAAAGCGCCGACGCGATTCTGAGCGCCAACGAGCGCTGCCTGCGCTACGGCCTGGACCCGAGCGCCACCGCCAACGCGATCGCCTTTTTGATGGAGTGCTTCCAGCGCGGCATGACCAAGCAGTACCCGCTGCGCTGGGGCGATGAGCAGGGCGTGCTGGACGCGATCGACGCGATCGCCGGCAAAACCGGCGTCGGCGGGGTGCTGTCGCTGGGCGCCGCCGAGATGAGCTCGATCTTCTACCAGAGCGAGCAGTTCGCCCCCGCCGCCAACAACATGCCGCTCTCGCCGCTCGACCCGCGGGCCGCCCAAGGCTGGGCGCTGCACCTGGCCACCAGCCCGATCGGCGGCGACGCCCGGCTGGCCATGCCCTGGTACGAGTGGCTGCCCGAGCTGCCGGCTTGGCTGGCAGGCGACAACAAGCGCCACGATCCGTCGCTCGTCGAGGGCAAGGCCGCCCGCCTGGTCTGGCACGAGCGCTTCGCCGCCGGCCTCGACGCCGCCGGGATGTGCCGGCGCCTGGGCCTGCTGGCCTACCAGATCGCGCCCGCCGAGCTGGCCGAGTTGCTGGCCGCCGACTTGGGCCGCCCGATCTCGGCCGCCGAGCTGGCCAAGGTCGGCGAGCGGATCGTCACGGTCGAGCGGCTGCTGGCGCTCCAGTGGGGCCACCACACCGCCCTGCCGCCGCGCTGGAGCGACGAGCCGTTGGCCGCCGGCCCGGCCGCCGGCATCCTGCCCGAGCTGCCGATCTTGCTCGAACACTACTATGCCCGCCACGGCTGGGGCGAGGACGGGCAGCCGCCGGCGGCCCGCCTGGCCGACCTCGGCATCCCCGCTCCCGACGCCCGGTCCTGGGCGACTGCTTGAGTTTATGCTACTTACATTGTTGCTCACAACCATCCCCACCCTGCTTTACGCATGGCTGCTCTGGTGGCTCGACCGCTACGAGAAGGAGCCGCTGCCGCTGCTGGTCGCCGTGTTTATGTGGGGCGCCGTGCCTGCGGTGGCCCTGGCCCTGATCGCCGAGACCGACCTCCAGATCTCAACCCTGGGCGTCGAACCAGGCCGCCACCCGCTCTGGCTGGCGCCGCTCGTCGAGGAGCCGCTCAAGGCGCTGGCGCTGGCGGCGATTTTCCTGTTTTTCCGCTATGAGTTCGACGGCGTGCTCGACGGGATCATCTACGGCGCGCTGATCGGCTTCGGCTTCGCCATGACCGAGAATGCGATCTACCTGCACCACCACGCCACGACGCTCTCGTCCACGCTCTGGCTGCGGGCGGTGCTGTTCGGCTTCAGCCACGCCTTCTTCACCAGCATCGTCGGCGTGGCCCTCGGCCTGATCCGCTACGACCGGCGGCCCTGGATCGGCTGGGCGACCTTCCCCGGCGCCCTGCTGCTGGCGATGTTTTTCCACGCCCTGCACAACGCGGCGGTCAGCTACACGTTTCCCGGCATCCTGATCGCCTGGCTGATCAGCAGCGGCGGCGCCCTGATCGTCGTGCTGGTGGCGGTGATCGCCTGGACCCGCGAGCGGTTCTGGATCGAGCGCGAGCTGATCGAGGAGATCCAGGCCGGGCTGCTGGACGAAGCCACCTACCACGTGGTGCGCTCGGGCCGGCGCCGCATCCGCGTCCAGCTCCAGGGCCTGGCCCGCGGCGGGCTGCGCGAGCTGCGGCGGGTGCGCGAGCTGCATCATCTGCTGACCGAGCTGGCGTTTCTCAAATACCAGCTGCGGATCGGCGACTGCCACTGCCGGCCCCACGATTTGCTGCCCCTGCGCAATCGCATCCGCCAGATCCATCCCGCTGCCCGCCAGGCGGCCAAGCCGTCGCCGGCGACCCTGCTCTAGCCGGGGCGATTGGCGCTGCGGGGCCGGCTGGGATACAATAGGGACACACATCACGCGAGGAACAGACCCATGACGACTCCGCATGCCGCCACGGCGGTGAGCTGTGCCAACATCGCATTCATCAAGTATTGGGGCCAGCAGGACAAAGGGCTGACGCTGCCCACCAACGGCTCGATCTCCATGAATTTGGACGGCTGCCTAACCGAAACCTCGGTGCGCTTCGATCCCGAGCTGGACCGCGACCAGGTGTTCCTGGCGCTGCACGGCGGCGACGAACTGCCGGCCCAGGGCCGGCCCTACGAGCGGGTGATCGCCCACATCGAGCGGCTGCGCCTGCTGGCCGGCTCGGAGCTGCGGGCCGAGGTGCGCTCGCGCAATAATTTCCCCTCCGACGCCGGCATCGCGTCGTCGGCCGCAGCCTTCTCAGCCCTGACCCGCGCCGCCGCCGCCGCGCTCCAGCTCGATCTTTCCGAGCGCGAACTGTCGCGGCTGACCAGGCTCTCGGGCTCGGGTTCGGCCTGCCGCTCCATTCCCTCGGGCTTTGTCGAGTGGTATCACGACGGCAGCGACGAGGGCTCGTTCGCGGCCCAGATCGCCCCGCCCGAGCACTGGGCGCTGGTCGATATCGTGGCGGTGGTCGACACCCAGGCCAAGGAAGTGTCGTCGACCCACGGCCACGATCTGGCCGCCAGCAGCGCCTATTTCCCGACCCGCCTGGCCGAGCTGCCGGCCCGCCTCGATCTGGTGCGGGCAGCGGTCGCCGAGCGCGACGTCGAGCGGCTGGGCGTGGCGATCGAGGCCGACGCGGTCTCGATGCACGTGGTGGCGATGACCGCCGCCGCGCCGACGCTCTACTGGCAGCCCGGCACGCTCGCTGTGATGCAGGCGGTGCAGCGCTGGCGCGCCCAAGACGGCCTGCGCTCGTATTTCACGATCGACGCCGGACCGAATGTCCATGTGATCTGCCAGGCCGCCGACGCCCCCGAGGTCGAGGCGCGCCTGTGCGAGCTGGCGGCGGTCCAGTGGACCATCGCCAACGGTCCCGGCCACGGCGCGCGGCTGGTTGGCTGACACCCGAGGGGACACATCGATGAAACGTTGCATGATGGTTCTGCTGGCGCTCCTGGCCCTGTTCGCCCCATCCGGCCCGGCCGGGGACGCCCGGGGCGCGGCCGCCAACACCAAGGCCGGCGCGCCGCTCCTGTACAAAGAGACCGGCCACACGCTGGCCTATGGCTTCCGCCAGTTCTGGGAGAGCAACGGCGGGCTGCCGGTCTTCGGCTACCCGCTGACCGAGGTCTTCGTCGAGGACGGGCGGCCGGTCCAGTATTTCGAGCGCGCCCGCCTGGAGTGGCACGCCTCGCTCGGCCTGGTCCTGGCCGGCCACCTGGGGCGCTGGGCCGCCGGCCAAGCCAGCGACCCGGCCTTCGCCCGCCGCGGCG
>DASWWB010001211.1:0-4293 GCA_036406115.1 Herpetosiphonaceae bacterium | reverse complement strand
CCACCAGGCCCGCCAGCAACAGCAGGGGAATGAGGCCCAGCAGCACGGTCCCGGCGCTCCATGAACGGCTCGGCGTCGGCTCCGCCTGGGAGCCGGTCGTTATCTCTGACATAGCTGTCTCCTTGCAGGCGGCGCGCCGCTTAGCCCTGGCTCCGCAGATCGCAGATTCCCATCATCGCCGCCGGCGCCAGCCCGGGCCGGGCCGCGCCAGTCTCGGTGACCTGGAACATGCTCATCCAGCCCAATTCAGCGAACTCGCTTTGATGGGCGTGGAACATATAGTCGCCGGGGAATTTGAAGCGGAATTCGAGGATGTGGCGCTCGCCCTGGGCCAGCGTGACCATATCGGTGAACTCGCTGGGCTGGAGGCTCGTCCCCGTCCGATAGACATGGAAAAAGTTGGCATGGAGGTGGAAGGAGTTGATCGGATCGAATTCCGTGACATTGACCAGATAGATTCGCACCAGCTCGCCGAGTTTGATCGGAATCGGGTGTTTGGCATAGTGAAAGGGGATCGTATTGACGGCGTAGACTTCGTTTTCCGCGTTGAAATCGGTGTCGAACGCATTCATCACCATCACCAGCTCATGGGCCGGCGGGCGCGGCGTCTTGGGATCGATGATAAAGGTGCCATAGAGGCCTTTGTGGATGTGGCGGCGAATTGGCACCGTGTGGCAGTGGTAGAGATGGAGGCCGAAGGGCTCGGCATCGAACTCATAGACCGTCGTGCCGCCGGCGGGGATCGGCGCCAGGCCGTCCATGGTCGATTGGTGGATGCCGTGGAAATGGATGGAGTGCGGGTGGTCCGAGCCGTTGGTGAAGGTGATCCGCAGCCGGTCGCCCTCGGTGCAGCGCAGCGTCGGCCCCGGGACCCGGCCGTTGTAGACCCATGCCGGGTAGCTGATGCCCGGGGCGATCTGGATGGTTTTGTTGGCGGCGTAGATCGCGTACTCGCGCAAGGTCTGGCCGCTGGGCAGCGTGCTGACCTTGCCGTAGTCGAAATCCGTCAGCATGGCCGTCGGATCGAAGCCGTTGACGGCGGTATCGACATCGCCCTCCATCATATTATCGGTCATGCCAGCGTGGCTGCCGTGGGCGGCCGGTTCTTGGGCTTGGACAGCGGACGGGGCGCCAAATGCGCGGCGGAGCGCCACCGCGCCGCTCGCCAGTCCCGCCAGCCCAAGGCTGCCAAGAAAGGAGCGTCGCCGGAGCGGCAGATCAGGCTTCATACATAGACCTCACAAAGATGCTAAGAAACCATATGGCAAGATTTAGGCAAGCTTAACTAAGCTGGATGGGAAGATAGTTGAGAAGAAGATAGGCTTCTTCGAAGACTGGTCGCGCGATCGGTGAATGGGCTCTTTAGTAGTGCCTAAGTATAGAAGATCCGGCCGCGCTTGTCAACGAGGCGCACCGCGCCGCGCAGCACGCAGCCCCGCGCCACGGTTGCGGGCTGCTGACAAGCACAGCGCCGGCGGCGGGGCGAAGGATGAGATGATCAAAATTCCGCCATCCGCTTCCTATCACAAGGTTACACTTCTATTGCAGTTGTGGAACCATACGCGATTGGCCATGGCTGTTGGACGTCTGCGGCGCCGAGCCATCCGCTTCGCTGACAGTCTCGATCGGCAGATAGTGGAAATCGCGCTCGAATTCCAGTACTTGATAGTGAGGATCTGTTTCCCCCTGCTTTCAGGGCAGGTCGCACATACGCGCTTCAATAATGGCACACATATGTGCTATAGTTGAAGCGCTCGATTGCACAAGAGGAGATGACATGAAGTATCTGCTTACCTCGGCTGGCATCACGAACCCGAGCATCCACGACGCCCTCACCGAGTTGCTGGGCAAGCCGATCGCCGAAGCCAGCGCCCTCTGCATTCCCACCGCGATCTACCCGTTTCCAGGCGGCCAGTCAATGGCCTATCGCTTCGTCAGCGGCGCCGCCGCCAATCCCATGTGCGAATTGGGGTGGAAGTCGCTGGGCATCTTGGAGCTCACCGCCCTGCCCAGCATCAACAAGGACTACTGGGTCGCTGCGGTCCAGGAGACGGACGCCCTGCTGGTCCAAGGCGGCGATGTCATGTATCTGTGCCGCTGGATGCGCGAGTCCGGGCTGGCGGAGCTGTTGCCGGCGCTGCGCGACACGGTGTATGTGGGGATCAGCGCCGGCAGCATGGCCACGGCGCCCGTATTCGGCGAAACCTACGACGACCCTGCGGCGCCCTTCGTCATCGACGCCGGGCTCGGCTTGGTCGACTTCGCGCTGATCCCGCACCTGGATCACGAGCGCCACCCGGAAAGCTCCCTGGCCAAGGTTGAACGGATGGCCGCCGCGCTGCCAGTGCCGCTGTACGCGATCGACGATCAAACCGCGATCAAAGTAGCCGATGGCGCCGTGGACATTGTGTCCGAGGGGCGCTGGAAACTGTTCACGCCCTGATGGGCCGCGCCAGGGTGCGAGATGAGCGATCATGGAATGAAAGGAACAGCACCATGTCTAAAGTCATTGCTATTATGTCAATGTCTCTCGACGGCTACGTCGCTGATCGCGCCGACGGCGTGGACAGCGTGTTCGACTGGTACTTCGCCTCGGGGGACATCGAGTTCAACGCCGGCGGCTCGGACCCGATGACCTTCAAGGTGTCCGAGCCGAGCGCCGCGCACCTTCGCAGCCTCTGGGCCGATCTGGGCGCCGTGCTGACCGGGCGGCGCACATTCGACGTCGCCGGCGGCTGGAACGGCAATCACGCCTGGGGGCCGGCGTTCGTCCTGACCCATCAGATTCCGGACGGCTGGCCGCGGCCCGACTCGACGGTCCATTTCGTCACCGACGGCATCGAGAGCGCTGTGCGCCAGGCCAAAGCCGCCGCCGGCGGGAAATCCGTCGGGGTCCACGGCGCCGACACCATCCAGCGGCTGCTGAACGCCGGGCTGCTCGACGAAATCAGCGTCGACATCGCGGCAGTCCTCCTGGGCTCCGGCATCCGGCTGTTTGATCATCTCGCTGGCGCTCCGGCGATCCTTGGCAGTCCGACAGTCATCCAGGGCGCGGGCGTCACCCATCTGCGCTACCCGGTGCGCAAGGGCTAGCGGCTCTCTCACGCTCGCCGCGCCGTTGACCGCGTCCGGCCGGTTTGCTATCCTGCGCGGGGAGGAAGCCTTATGACAGCGATCATTCAGTCCGGCGGCGAGCGGTTCGATGTGCTGGCCTTCACGCCATGGCTCGCCATGTGGGCGGAGCAGCGCACCGACGCCCTGACGCCCCGCCGCGACGATCTCATCCGCGACAAACTGACAGTGCTGCGCTCATTTTTGGAGTGCGTCAACACCCATCCGGGCCTGGTGGATGAGCAGGATGTCCAGCGCTGGCTGCGGGAGCTGGCAGGCGAGCGGCTGGCCAAGGCCACGATCTACGCCTGGGCCAGCAGGGTCTCCTCCTTCTATCAGTGGGCGCTGCGGCAGCCGGCGCTGGCCCAGCTGATCAAGCGCAACCCAGTGATTCTGGCGCGGCCGAAAGCGCCCCAGCCCTACACCAGCCTGCGGACCAAAGCCCTGGCCGACGGCGAGCTTGATCGGCTGCTCGGCTTCCTGGCGGCCGGCGCCGCCGCCGGCGACGCGCTGATGAAACGCGACTACGCCCTGGTCTTGTTCTATCTGCTGTCGGGCATGCGGCGCCAGGAGATCATCCGCCTGCGCTGGCAGGACATCGCGGTCCAGGATGACGATTCGATCATCCTCACCAGCCTGGTCAAGGGCGGGCGCTTCCGCACGCGCCAGCTGGCCGAGCCCATCCTCTGGCACAGCCTGCTCGATTATCTGCTGGCGAGCGCCCGGCTTGAGCAGATGCAGGACGAGAGCCCGCTCTGGACGCGCCATGACCGCGCGGCGCCGGACCCGCAGGACCCGGCCCGCCATCAGCGGAGCCGCGCCAAGCACGCCGGGCTGCCGGACCAGCCGCTCACCTCGCACGCCTTCGACAAGCGGCTCAAGGCCCACGCTCTGGCGGCCGGCTGCGGGCCGATCCGCATCCATCAGTTCCGCCACACCTACGCCCGCCTGATCGGCGAGCTGGCCGAAAACTACACCGAGGTCCAGGACGCCCTCGGCCACCGCGACCCCCGGACCACCAAAGTGTACCTGGAGCGCATCCAGGTCCAGCGCGATCGGTTCAGCGCCGCCGTGGCCCGCCGGCTCAAGCTGCCCGAGGCCCCGCCGCCCGAGCCGCAGGATTCGTAACGGCGCGTTTGATGCGCAACCCAATGGAGAATGAAGAAACGAGCGGCGCCAGGG
>DASWWB010001210.1:0-2758 GCA_036406115.1 Herpetosiphonaceae bacterium | reverse complement strand
GAAGCCTGGAATGTCTTCGGCCGCCTCTCGGCGCCATCGCGTCGCCAGTATAGCTGCTGATCGGCTTCGTGGCGCGTGTCACAAACCCGGTCCAGCAGCCGGGCTGCGCCGAAAAAACCGCTTCGGACGGGGCTGGCTGCGGTTTGCGGGCGCGGTGGTGGGGCGGAAGGCCTGGCGGCGGATAGTCCTGCGGCGGACAACGCCGGGCGAAGGACAGCGGGCGGCTCGCCGGCGCGAATCGCCGGCGGGCCGCCCGCTGCTGGGAGACTGGCTCCCGGGGGCTGGGAGAAGCGGCGCGGCTTAGGCGCCGACCGCCTCCAGGGTTTCGGCGAGCAGGCCGATGCCCTCGTCGACCTCCTCCTTGGTGAGGACCAGCGGCGGGCAGAAGCGGATGGTCGATTTGCCGCAGGTGAGCAGCAGCAGGCCGCGCCGGAACGCCTCCTCCATCACCTGGTTGGAAAGCTCGGTGTGGGGCTCGCGGGTCTTCTGGTCCTTGACGAAATCGAGGCCGATCATCAGGCCGCGGCCGCGCACGTCGCCGATGTGCTCGAAGCGGTCCTCAAGCTCGTGCAGCCGATCCATGAAGTAGCCGCCGACCGTCGCGGCGTTGGCCATCAGGCCCTCCTCGACCAGCGAGAGCGTCTCGTAGACCGCGCGCATGGCCAGGGCGTTGCCGCCGTAGGTGTTGCCGTGGGCGCCCGGCTTCCAGACGCTGGCCACCTCTTTGCGCGCGATCATGGCGCCGACCGGGATGCCCGAGCCGATGCCCTTGGCGCTGGTGACGATATCCGGCACGACATTCTCGTGCTCGATCGCCCACATCTTGCCGGTGCGGCCGACGCCGCTCTGGACCTCGTCGGCGATCAGCAGGATGCCGTGGCGGTCGCACAGCTCGCGCAGCCCCTGCCAGAAGCCCGGCGCCGGGATCACGTAGCCGCCCTCGCCCTGGATCGGCTCGGCGATGATCGCCGCCACGTCCTCGGGGGGAGTGGTGGTGGTGAAAAGGGTTTTTTCGATGAAATCCAGCGCGTACTCGGCCACGCGGTTCTCATCCACATCCCACGGCGGGCGGAACGGGTTGGGGTAGAAGGCGTGGAAGACGCCCGGCATCAGCGGGAAAAAGCCCTTGCGCTGGTAAGGCTTGGAGGCCGTGATCGACAGGCTGCCGTACGAGCGGCCGTGGAACGAGCTGTAGAAGCCGATGATGTTCTGGCGCTTGGTGTGGTAGCGGGCCAGTTTGATCGCCGCCTCGACCGCCTCGGTTCCGCTGTTGCTGAAGAAGACCTGCCACTCGCCGTCGCCCGGCATCACCGAGGTCAGCTTCTCGGCGGCCTTGACCATCGGCTCGTTGTAGAAGTCGGTCCCGGCCATGTGGATGAACTTGGCGGCCTGATCCTGGATGGCCTGCACGATCCGCGGGTGGCTGTGGCCGGTCGAGACCACCGCGATGCCCGCGTTGAAGTCCAGATAGCGGTTGCCGTCGACATCCCAGACCTCGCAACCCTGGCCGCGCTCCATCACAAAGGGATAGACGCGCCCGCTGCACGGGGCCATCACTGCGGTATCCCGCTCGACGAGCGCCTGAGCCAGCGGACCGGGAATGGAAGATACGAATTGAGTCACAAACTGCTCCTTGGTTGCACCATTGCCATAAGCCCTCGTCTCGTTGAGGGCTGGCGGCCATTATAGCCGATCAGTCGCCAGTCGTCAGTTGTCAGTCGTCGGGGATCGGGGATCGGGGATCAGGAATCGGGCGGGCGCCCTCTAGGCAGGGATCGGGGATGGATGCTACGGCGCTGGCGCAGATTTGGGGCGGCGCCCGCCGTCCTTCGATCCGGCCTGACCCCTGATCCCTGATCCCCGATCCCCAATCCCCGATCCCCAAACTCGCATGTGATCAGCCGCCCCGAACCCCGTATATATCCTTGATGAATATCTTTTTTCGCGCTGTCGACAGCATCCAGCAAGCCGCCGAGCTAGATTGGGAAGGGCTCTACCGCGAGCTCATCCCGCATATCTACAACTACTTCCGGTACCGCGTCGGCGACGCGAGCAGTGCCGAGGATCTGACTGCGATCACGTTCGAGAAGGCCTGGGGCAAGCGCCACACCTACTCGGACCGGCGCGGGGCCTTCTCGACCTGGCTGTTCACGATCGCCCGCAATGTGGCGACCGACCATTTCCGCAAGCGGCGCAGCGAGCTGCCCCTGGAGACGGCGCTCGGCCGCTCCTCGGCCATGGCGCTCGACGATCTGATCCAGCGCCGGCTGGATTTCGCCCGGCTGCGCGGGCTGCTGGCCGGCCTGCCGCCGCGCGAGCAAGATATTCTCAGTCTGAAATACGGCGCCGATCTGTCGCACAAGCAGATCGCCCAGGTGATGGGCTTGAGCGAGTCGAATGTCGGCACGATCGCTCACCGCGCCATCCAGCGCCTGCAACACGAGTGGGGGCCCGCGCATGAATGACGAATTCTTGAAAAGTTTCCGCGAGGCTCCGCCCGCAGAATTTGTTGACTCGCTGTACGCCAGCCTGTCCAATGCGCCGCGGCCCGGCGGCAGGCTGGTTAGGAGGAGAACCGCGATGGCTGTCACACGCACGTTGGTTTGGACCTGGGTGATCGCGCTTCTGGTGTTCTCGGGCGTCGCGGGGCTGCGGGCGGTCAATCCGGCGCCGCCCGGCGCCACCGCCGCCCCGATCTTCGACGCGGTGGCGCTGAGCGCCGCCAGCGCCCGGGCCGTGGCCGCCGTCAAGTCCGCGC
>DASWWB010001209.1:0-3259 GCA_036406115.1 Herpetosiphonaceae bacterium | reverse complement strand
AGTTCACCCAGCAGGCGGCGCTCGATCTCTACGCCAGCCGGCCCGCCGACGCCGAGCGCCTGGCGGCGCTGGCAGCCGCCCTGGTCGTGGTCGCCGCGCCCGAGCTGATCGAGCAGTTCAACCGCCGCCAGCCGACCGGCTACGCGGGCAAAACCATCCAGTCGGCCCACCTGCTGGATCAGATCCGGCTGCTCGGCGCCGAGCCGGCCCTCGCCGACGACCGCAGCCACTGGCGGCTGCGCCTGGCGTTCGGCGGCCAGGCGCGCTTCAGCCCGCTGACCCCGGCCAGCTCCGATCTGATCAAAACGATTTTGCTGGAGATTGATGAGCAGCGCGGGCCGGGCGGCTAGTTGGCGGGGAAAAGGCACCAGGGATCGTTGGCCGCCGGGCAGACCGGCGCGAAGCTGCGCCGGACGAGATCGGCGAATTCAAGCAGCTCCTCGGCCTCCAGGGTGTGGCTCGTGAGATTGGGCGCCTGGACGAACCAAGTCTTGGGCGGCGCCCCATGGTGCTTCTGGACGTAGAAGCCAAGCGTGCGCAGGTAGCGCAGGGCTTGGTAGATATCGAATGGCGCGATCATAGCCGGACTCCTTCATACTTGCCTCGCTTGGGGAGCAGATTGCGTGCCGGCGACCCGCCGCCGCCCGCCGCGTAGATCTCCATGCCCGGCGCCGCCGGACGCGACCGGCACGCCCTGCCGCCCACCCCCGAGGGAGAGAACCCGTGAAAATCCGCCTCCTGATCCCGTCGTTCCTGGCCGCGCTGGCGCTCGCCGGCTGCGGCGGCTCGCTCTCCGACGCCTATGTCACCCAGCGCATGGCCGACGAGGGCCTGCGCACGCTCAAGATCGTCCCGCTCGGCTCCTGGGGCGACGAAACGCGCATGGTCTTCGTCGAGGGCGCTGACGAAAAAGGCTGCTTCCTGGTCTGGGGCGCCGACAACAACATGGGCTTCACCCGCTACACCACCGAGGGCATGGGCTGGCAGCCCGACCCGGCCGCCCCGGCCCTGGTCTTCGACGCCGAGCACAACGGCAGCCAGCTGGCCTGCGTCTTCATCCAGGACCCGGCGCTCGACGCCGCGCTGGCTCGGATCGAGATCGATTTCCCGCACATGACCCTGGCCGCCGATGTCGAGCCGGGCCAGACCCACTATTTCCTTGAGGACGGAACCGATCGATTCGCCTCGAGCTTCAAGGCCGCGCGCTTCTACGACAGCCGGGGCGCGCTGCTGTACGAGCAGGCCGGCCACTAGGCGCCGCAGCAGGCTGCGGCTGCCACGCGGCGGCGGATCTGTGGTAGGATTCGAGCGAATGCGGCGCCCGCATCACGGGCTGGGGCGCCGGTAGCGAGGGCGTATGATCAGCGACGATCCCCAAGCCAGGCTCGATCTCTACCAGCGGATCCTGGACCATCTGTCCGACGCCGTGATCGCCCGCGACGCCGACGGCGCCGTGCGCTACGCCAATCCGGCCGCCCGCCAGCTCCACCAGCTCCAGCTCGACGACGCGACCGCCGCACGGGCGGCCGAGGTCGAGGAGCTGTGGCGCAACGCCAGCCATGGCACGATCGGCGGCAAGGTCGCCATCCAGAGCATCGAGCTGCCGGCGGCGGATGAGCGCGGCGGAGCTATCAGCATCGAGCGCAACATCAGCCAGCGCCGGCGGGCGGAGGCGGCCCTGCGCGAAAGCCAGGAGCGGCTGGAGCGGGTCATCGCCAACGTGCCCGGCGTGGTCTATCAGTTCATCACCCACCCCGACGGCTCCTGGGGCTTCACCTATGTCAATCAAGCGGTCAGCGGGATGTACGGCATCGAGCCGCAGCAGCTGTTCGATCAGCCCACGCTGCTGATGGACGCCGTGCGCGAAGACCAGCGCAAAGCCTTCGACCGCGGCCTCAGCAACGCGATCCGCGAGCGCGAGGAGTGGAACTGGAACGGGCCGATCGTCAACCGGCGCGGCGAGGAGCGCTGGGTCCAGACCAGCGCCCGCCCCTCGCGCCAGCCCGACGGCTCGATCCTGTGGGACGGCGTGGTCACCGACCTGACGCCGATCCGGCGGGCCGAGCGCGAGCTGGAGCGGCGCCAGGAGCAGCGCGCCCGCTACCAGTCGGCGCTGGTCGAGGTCGCCAAAAGCCCCGAGGTCAACCACGGCGAGCTGCGCGAGGCCGTCCGCCTGATCACCGAGACGCTCTGCCGGGCCACGCCGGTCGAGCGGGCCAGCGTCTGGCTCTACGACGCCAGCCGCACCGCGATCGAGGCCCTCGACCTGTTCGAGTGCGCGGATGAGCGCCACACCGGCGGCGCGGTGCTGCGGGCCGCCGACTATCCGGCCTACTTCAAGGCCCTGGAGGTCGAGCGCACGCTCGCCGCCAACGACGCCCACGCCCATCCCGCCACCGCCGAGTTCTCCGCCGGCTACCTGACGCCGCTCGGCATCGGCGCCCTGCTGGACACGCCGATCCGCCTGGGCAGCCAGATGGTCGGCGTGGTCTGCCTGGAGCATGTCGGGCCGGCCCGCGAGTGGAGCATCGACGAGGAGGCCTTCGCCGCGTCGGCCGCCGATCTGGTGGCGCTGGTGCTCTCGGGCCACGAGCGGCGCCAGGCCGAGGCCCAGCACAATCAGCTCCAGGAGGAGCTGATCGCCCTCCAGACCCAGATGCTGGCCGAGCTGTCGACGCCGCTGATCCCGCTCAGCGACCATGCGCTGCTGATGCCGCTGATCGGCGGCATCGACACCGCCCGCGCCCAGCGGATCATGGACGCGCTGCTGCACGGCGTCAACGAGCTGCGGGCGACGGTGGCGCTGATCGACCTGACCGGCGTGCCGATTGTCGACACCCAGGTCGCCAGCGCCCTGATCCAGGCGGCCCGCGCGGTGCGGCTGCTCGGCGCCCGCGTCGTCCTGACCGGCCTGCGCCCCGAGCTGGCCCAGACCCTGGTCAGCCTGGGCGTCGATCTCAGCGATGTCGAGACCCGCGCCAGCCTCCAGGCCGCCATCACCGACACGCTCACGGCCCGACCCGCCCCGCCGCCGGGCGGCGCTCGAAAATTGTAAGCGGCGTTGCGCCCGGCTCCTCGATCCGCGCGGCCTCGCGGTACTCCGCCGCGAACCAGGGCGCGCCGAGGAACTTATCAAGCTGGCCCGGGAAAAACACCGGGTTGTGGACGATGTAGTCCGGCCGGTACGCCCCGTAGGCCCAGTCCAGCTCTTGCGCGGCGACATGCGGCGCCACGCCCCGGTTCACCAGCCCCAGCGGAT
>DASWWB010001208.1:0-2815 GCA_036406115.1 Herpetosiphonaceae bacterium | reverse complement strand
ACGACGCCCTCGGCCCAGGACACCGAGCTGATCGTCGAGCAGATGCGCCGCCAGCGGGCCGACGCGCACATCGTGGTCCGCGCCGAGACCCTGAGCCAGCTGACGCGGCTGTACGAGCAGGGCATCCACGAGGTGGTCCAGCCCGAGTTCGAGGCCGGGCTGGAGCTGGTCCGCCAGGCGCTGCTGCACTTCGACATGCCGGCCGCCGAGATCCAGCGGCTGACCGACAGCGTGCGCGCCGAGCGCTACCAGCCGCTCTACAACCTCCACACCGACGCCCAGGTGCTGGCCCGGCTGCGCAGCGCCCGCCAGCAGATCGAGGTCCAGTGGGTCGAGGTGCCGGCGCGCTCGCCGCTGCTGGGCCAGGCGATCGGCGCGCTCGCCATCCGCCAGCGCACCGGCGCCAACATTGTCGCAGTTCTGCGCGGCGAGGAGGTGCTGGCCAACCCGACGCCCGAGATCGTGCTGCTGGAGCGCGACTGCCTGGGCGTGCTGGGCACCGCCGAGCAGCGCGCGGCGCTCGATGATCTGATCCACGGCAGCGAGACGGGCGCCGCGCCACCCCTCGCCTTGCTGCCCGCCTGAGCCCGGCGCTACTCCAGGCTCTCGGCCATGCGGATCAGCTCTGGCAGCCCGACGGCCGGATCATCGCTGATGATGGCGATGTAGCGGCCCTCGCGCTGCCAAAAGAGATTGCGGATCGCCAGATCGTTGCGCCACTGCCAGACCATGCGGCCGCCCGCCGCCGACCCGTCAGGCTCGAAGATCGAGTCCCAGGCGCCGACAGCGCTGGCGGCGGGCGTGCCGCCGATCGTCAGCGGCGCCAGCTCGGTGCTCGGCGCGATCAGCAGCGGGACGCTCCCGTTGCTGGGCGATTCGACCAGCGTCACGAAGGAGCTGGCGGTCAGGTCGCTGCCGGGGAGCGGCTTGGTGGCGATGAAACTCTGGATCACCTGCTTGCTGGCCGGATCGTAGGTCGCGCCGTGGAAGGCGTAGCCGGGCGGGGGCGCTCCCGGCACGGCGACGGGCCAGCCGGCGGCCTGGGCGGCGGCGCGGATCGAGGGGTCGGCTGCCGGCTCGGATGCCGCCGGGTCCGGCTCGACGACGATCAGCTCGGCGCCGCCCGCCGGCTGGTCGATCTGGTCGTCCTGACTGCGCTGGAGGCCGAGCGTCGCCCGCAGCGCCGCGCTGATCGTGGGATTGGTCAGCGCCAGCGCGGCAAGCAGCGCGGCGGCGACGAGCCCGGCCAAGGCGATTCGGCGGGCGGGCCGCTGCCGCCGGACCCAGGGCGCGCGCTCCATGCGCCGGTAAAAGGCCGGGCCGGGCGCGGGATGGCGCTCCGCCAGGGCGTCTTCAAGGGCGGATTCGATGGGCTTCTCCATATCAGTCTCCTTGGGCGCGAAGCGCGGCATGCAGGCGGCGAAGCGAGCGGCGGAGCGTCACCGAGACGGTGTTCTCGGGCAGCTCCAGGTGGCTGGCGATCTCCTTGACGCGCCAGCCGAACATAAAGCGCAGCACGATGATCTCGCGCTGGGGCAGCGGCAGCAGGCGCAACGCCGCCACAAGCTGCTCCTGCTGCTCGCGGGCCACCAGCAGCCCGTCAAGATCATCGCCGTCGCCGGCGGTGTCGTCGTCGAGCGGGGCGTCGGGCAGGCGGGCGCGCTCGGAGCGGTAGCGGTCGATGACCAGCCGGCGGGCGATTGTCAGCAGCCAGCCGAAGGCGGCGTCCGGGCTGCCGGCGAAGCGGTGGCGGGCGCGCCAGGCCCGCTCATAGGCCTCGGCGGCCAGATCTTCGGCGTCGCCGGGCGCGCCCTGGGCGCCGCGCAGCGTCAGCAGGTAACGGTAGAGGTTGCGATGGGTTTCTTCGTAGAAGCTCGCGAAGGCGTCGGCGTCCGCAAGCGGACGGGCGCGGGCGAGCCAGCGGGCGAGTGCGGTCACGGCCGGGGCTCCTTCTGGCTAGCGATCCTATTGTGAGAAACGGAGCGCGGCGCGAAATCTGACAGGCCGCCGCCAGGTTGATCGAGCCAGCGCCGCCCCCGGCTGATGATAGCCCCGGCGCCGATTTTCAGCCAACGGATGAGCGCCACGGTTCGATCGGAACCGTGGCGCTCATCCGTTGAAGGCCGGAGCCCGAAGCGCCGCGCCGCCCATCTTGGCCACGACGGGCGGCGCGGCGGGGGGCGGGATTAGGGGAGCAGCAGGTGCAGGTCGCCGAACTCGTGCCAGAGGTAGCGCTCGCGCAGGGCCTCGGCGTAGGTGCGGCGCAGGTGCTGGCGGCCGGCCAGCGCCTCCAGCATCATCAGGTGCGAGGCCTTGGGCTCGTGCAGGCCGGTCAGCAGGCCGTCGGCGGCCCGGATGCCGCGCTCCGGCGTGATGACGAGCGTGGTCCAGCCGGAGCCGGGGTGGACCGTCCCGCGCTCGTCGGCGACGGTCTCCAGCGCTCGCACGACCGTCGTGCCGACCGCGATCACCCGCCGGCCGGCGGCCCGCGCCGCGTTGACGAGCTGGGCGGTCGGCTCGGGGACGCGGTACCACTCCTCGTACGGCGGCTCGTGGGCCTCCAGCGAGGCCACGCCAGTGTGGAGCAGCAGCGGCGCGATCTGCACGCCCCCGGCCGTCAGGCGGGTCAGCAGCTCAGGGGTGAAGGCGCGGCCTGCCGAGGGCATCTCGGCGCTGCCGGGCTCGGTGGCGTAGACCGTCTGGTAGGCGGTGGCGGGCCAGGCCGCCTCGGCGTAGCCGTAGCGGATCGGGTTGCCGTGGGCCTCCAGGTAGGGCTCCCAGGTCGGCAGCTCCGGCGGCAGGAAGACGCTCGCGA
>DASWWB010001207.1:0-2266 GCA_036406115.1 Herpetosiphonaceae bacterium | reverse complement strand
TCGCCCATCATCTGCTGTTTTTCCTGAGCTGGGTTGCGGCGCTGGGGGCGGCCGGGCTGGGGCTGGCGGGGCGGGCCTGGTGGTGGTGGCTGCCGCTGGCGAGCCTGCCGGTGCTGGCGGTGTTCCCGCGCGCCCGGCCGGCGAGCAAGCGCCACCGGCTGCTAGCGGTCCTCGGACTGGCGATCTGGGCCGGGATCCTGGCCGGGCTGCGCCTGGGCGGGGCCGAGCGCGGCGGCGACGGCGGCGACCAGCTTGAGCGGCTGGAGCCCGCCGACGAACAGCGGCTCGCCGTCCAGCAGGGTGACGGGCAGCGGCCAGCCTTCCTCGGCGAACCAGGCCAGCAGCGCCTGCTGGCGCTCGCGGACGGCGGGATCGTCAAGGTCGTGGTGTCGCACGGCCACTGCGGCGCCATACAGGCGCCGCAGCGACTCGGCGGCAGCGGCGGCGGCCCTCGCCGAGGGCATGCGCGGGCCTCAGCCGTAGCCGCAGACGGTGTCGCCGCCCTGGTCGAAGACATCGATGAGCCTCGCCATGGCTAGGGGAAAATCGCCCCGTTGGCGATCTGCTTGAGCACCTGCTCGTTGGGGGCGTAGCTGCCCTGGGGCACATAGGCCGCCACCACGCCGATCGCGCCGCTGATGAAGCGGGCCTCGAAGGCGGCCTGGATCGTCACGTCCTGGCCGTTGAACGAGCGGACAAAGGTCATGGTGCCGGAGAGGCCGCTGAGCTGGCCGCCGGCGTTGAGCGGGCTGGCCTGGATCTGCGGCTGGGTGCCGGGCTTGCCGAGGGCCTGGCCGACCTTGGTCACCGCCTCGCGCAGGCTTTGTTCGTCGCGGCTGGGCCGGGCCAGCTTGGCGGCGACGGCGCCCTCCAGGCTTTCCTGGCTGGGGGCGAGCAAGATGTTATTGTCGATCCCGCCCAGCACCAGCGGCTGCCACGAGGGCGCCCTTTGCAGCGTGATGCCGGTCGCCTGGTCGCGGTAGGCGGTGATCTGGGCGGCGGGCACAGCGACGGCGGGCACGGGCGGCGGCCCGGCGGTAGCGGTCGGCTCGGTCTGGGCCACGGGCGGCGGCGCCGAGGGCTCGCTGAGCGCGCTGCCGATCACCCAGCCGGTGGCGCCGGCCTCGGCGCCCTGGGCGGCGTTGGCGTCGCCGACCAGCCGGATGCTGATCCAGCCCTGGCCGTCGACATCTTTGGCTTCGACGACCTGGACGATATCGTTGGGAAACAGCTCGCCCTTCTTGGCGGCGCCCTCGCCGGCCTCAGCGCGCAGATTGACCTGACTGAGGACGCGGGCGGTCGGCAGGTTGGCAGTGGGGGTGGGGATTTTAGCGGCGGCGGCGGTCTGGGCGATCGCAGTATTGCGCGGGCCGGCGGTCAGGGCGACGGTGGTGTTATTGGCCTGCGCTGTCAGCTTGCCCTGGTCGACGAAGGTTTTGAACTTCAATCCGCCCCAGCCGAGCGCGCCAATGAAACCCACGACAACGATCGTCGAGATCAGCGTGCCCAGCGGGCCTTTGTGTTTCGGCCCGCTGGCCGAGAAAAAACGGTCCCAGTCATTCGGATCGATCTTGCTTGGCACGCTCACCTCCTTGTACGCTGGCTGTGGGCGCATTATAGCATAGGGCTTTGGGACGCCTTTTAGCCTTTGCGGCCGAACTGGCGCTCGATCTGGCCCTGGCTGAGCTGGAGCATGGTCGGGCGGCCGTGGGGGCAGGTGCGCGGCAGCTCGCAGCGTTCGAGCTGCTGGAGCAGCTGGCGCATCTCCTCATGGGCCAGGACCTTGCCGGCGCGGATGGCGCTGTGGCAGGCGACGGTCGTCAGCATCGCCTCGCGCCAGTCCTCGGGCGTCGAGCCGCCGGCGCCGGACAGGTGGTCGGCGATCTCCAGCAGGGCCGGGGCGATCTGGCCGGCCTCCAGGCCGGCGGGGACGGCGCGGGCCATCAGCGTGCCCTCGCCGAACTCCTCCAGCTCGAAACCCCAGTCGCGCAGCTCGGCCAGATGGCCTGCCAGCAGGCGGGCGAGCGCCGGCGGCAGCTCGACGGCCTGGGCCATCAGCAGCGGCTGGCAGTCGATCGGCTGCTCCATGCGGTCGCGCATCAGCCGCTCATAGACAACCCGCTCGTGGGCGGCGTGCTGGTCAATCAGATACATGCCGTCGGCGGCCTCGGCGATGATATAGGTGTTGGCGACCTGGCCGACCACCCGCAGCAGCGGCAGCCGGGCCTCGCCGGGCTGGGGCATGCCTGGCGCGCCGTCGGCCGCC
>DASWWB010001206.1:0-2736 GCA_036406115.1 Herpetosiphonaceae bacterium | reverse complement strand
GGCCGCATCCGGGATGCGGCCCCGCCGGGCGTTAGCTGGTTCGGCGCGGGATCAGCAGTAGGAGTTGCCGACCGCCCCGACGCCCACAATGCCGAGGATGCGGTTGTACTGATCGACCCGGCTCTGGACCTGGGCCGGGTTGCGCCCGCCGCACTCCAGCGAGCCGTTGATCGTGCGGATCGTCTCGCCGAAGCCGGCGTTGTTGACAATCGCGTTGTGGGCGGTCATGCCGCCGGCGCCGGTCTGGGTCATCCAGAACCAGAGCGCGGTCTTCCAGGCCACCGCCGGATCCTGCTCCACCAGATAGGGGTTGTTGAGCAGATTGAGCCCCAGCGCGTCGCCCGCCGCCTTGTAGTTGAAATTCCAGCTCAGCTGGATCGGGCCGCGGCCGTAGTAGCCGTAGGTGCCGGCAGGGCAGCCGTACCACTGGGTCTCGTCGCAGAGATCGTTGTTCTTGTTGATCTCGGTCACATAGTAGAGGCCGCCGGTCTCATGGTGGAAATTGGCCATGGCCGCCGCCACCTCGCGCCGCTTCATCGCGCAGTCGCCGGTGCCGCCGAACGCCGGATAGGCCCCCGCCGCGTCCACCAAGCCCTGGTAGGTGTAGAAGCCGTTGCGCCCCGGGAAGGACTGGTTGAACATCGCCTCGGTGAAGACCTCGCGGAAGGTGCCGCAGCCGCCGGTCCCGCCCTGGCTGATGCGATACGAGGACATCAGGTCGTTGAAATTGTTGTTGACCAGCGACGGCTGGTTCCCGGTCAGCGTCAGCTTGGTGCCGCTCAGGTTGCCGTCGGCCCATAGCTCGGCGGTGTAGCCGCTCTGGACCCGCACCGATGAGGCGCGATCGTTCCAGCCGCTCGGCACGCTGCCGAAGGTCCCGTTGCCCGAGCAGAAGCTGGCGCCGCCGTAGTTGATGTCGGCGTAGAAACACACCGGCCCGGTCGGGTTGCTGCCCCCGCTGATCTGGATGAAGTTGAAGTTGCCCACGCTCCCGGTCGGCCCGTTGCTGTCCAGCCCCAGGCCCAGCAGGTGGTTGCCCGCCGAGAAATAGACGCCGGTCTTGGTCACCGTCGTCCAGTTCTGCCAGCCGCCGGTGTTGGGGATCGTCATGGCGCCGGAGATGTTCTGCTGGTCGAGATTGAAGTGGAACGTGCCGCCCTGGCCGTTGGAGGCGACCCGCACATTGATGTTGTAGGTGCCGGCGGTCGTGACGTTGATGCTGTAGTTGAGCCACTCGCCGGCTTGGGTCCAGTCGACATTGTAGCCGGCTTCGGTGGCGGCCTCGATGTCGACGCCCTCGAAGCGGTAGGTGTTGCTGGTGTTGCCGGCGGTGGTGTCGTGGTAGCCCAGGCCCTCGCCGCCGTTGTCGTAGTTCTCGGCTTGGATCGTCCCCGGCACCGCCCAGCGCGTCCCGCCGTACGGAGTCGGCCCCTGCGCGCTGGCGGGCGCGGCGGGAAAGGCCAGGGTCGTGGCTAAAAGCGCCGCCGCCGCCAGCAATCTGGCCGGCCCGGCGAGCAAAGAGCGTGTGATGCGCATACGGATTCCTTGCGTGAAAGTGCGTCAGTCAGGGAAAAAGATCATCTCAGGCGCCGCGCCTCCTGTGACGGCGCGGCGCCCGAGGCTGTGAGCGACTACCAGCCGATCGCCACCAGGAGCCACTTCGGGTCCTGGCGCGAGACAAAGGAGGATTGCTCGGCATAGTCGTCGTAGGGGAAGCCGTAGGCCAGCTTTTGCAGGCTGTGGTCGTGCCAGAACTTGGCGTAGTAGTTCGCCGGGCCGGTCTGGTAGAAGTTGGCCGGGTTGCTCTGCTGGGCGACCGGCAGATGGGCCACGTGGCGGTTGAGCGCCGCGCAGAGCTGGGCGTTGTTGGCCAGCGGGCCGGCGCAGGCCATGATGTCGAAGATCGAGGCGTTGTTCACGCCGACCGACTGCGCGTAGCTGGTGAAGTAGTTGGCGCGCGAGCCGCCCGGCAGGAAGGCCGTGTCGCCCATCTTGCCCGGCGCCGGGATCATGTAGGGCGCCTTGATCTGGGCCAGGTGGTCGAACTCCGCCGGCACTTCGTTGATGAACTTCTGGAAGGTCACGGCCCGGTCTTCGGCGAAGGTGGCGTAGTCCTCGCCCACCGCCATGTCGTAGCCGTCGTTGGCCCGCAGGCGCATCGCCAGCTTGATGCCGAACCAGTCGACGCGGGTCGTGTTGCCGTTGAAGACATCAGGGCCGACCGTGAACTCGATGAAGTCGCTGTACTGGCTGTTCGGCGAGCCGAGGTAGAAGTACATGCGGCCGGCCGAGTTGGCGGGCATGTCGAACGTCGGCCGCTCGGCGATCGAGTAGGTCTGGCCGTTGAAGCTCCAGAAGACCTGGCTGTCCGGGTAGCGGCCGTTGGTCCGGTTCAGGAACTTGAAGGTCAGCACGTTGTTGGCGACCGGGATGTTGTTTGTGTCGCCCCAGAAGGTGCCGTTGTCGCTGCCGCCCTGGGTGACGCGGTACGAGGACATCAGGTCATTGAAGTTATTGTTGCCCAGCCACGGCTGGTCGCCGGTCAGCGTGATTTTGGTGCCGCTCAGGTTGCCGTCGGCCCATAGCTCGGCGGTGTAGCCGCTCTGGACCCGCACCGATGAGGCCCGGTCATTCCAGCCGCTCGGCGTGCTGTTGTAGGTTCCGTTCCCGGAGCAGAAGCTGGCGCCGCCGTAGTTGATGTCGGCGTAGAAACACACCGGCCCGGTCGGGTTGCTG
>DASWWB010001205.1:0-4857 GCA_036406115.1 Herpetosiphonaceae bacterium | reverse complement strand
TGGGCGCCTGCTGCCGGCCCCGGGCGCCGACCCGGCCGATCTGCTGCGCGAGGGCGCCGGCGGCCGGCTGGCCGGCCTGACGGTGATCAGCGCGACTGACGGCAACCACGGCCGGGCGCTGGCGGCGGCGGCCCAAACCGTGGGCTGCCGCTGCGTGATCGTGCTCCACGCCAAGGTCTCCGCCGAGCGCGAGCGGGCCATCGCCGCCTACGGCGCGGAGATCAGGCGCGTCGGCGCCGCCTACGATGAGTCAGTCGGCGCGGCGGCGGAGCTGGCGGCGGCCAACGGCTGGCATGTGGTGTCGGACACATCGTACGCCGGCTACGAGGAGATTCCGCGCGACGTGATGCAGGGCTACGGCGCGATCGCCGCCGAGGCCCTGGAGCAGACCGCCAGCCAGGCCGACGCGCCAGCCTTCAGCCATGTGCTGCTCCAGGGCGGCGTGGGCGGACTGGCGGCAGGCGTCGCCAGCTATCTGTGGGAGTTTCACGGCGCGCGGCGGCCTCGGCTGATTGTCGTCGAGCCGCACCAAGCCGATTGCCTCGCTCAAAGCGCGCTGGCTGGCGAGGCGGCGCGCACCGCCGGCGACGGCGACTCGCTTATGGCCGGACTGGCCTGCGGCGCGGCCTCGCCGCTCGCCTGGCGCTTCCTCCAGGGCTGCGTCGACGATTGCCTGGCGATCAGCGACGGCGCGGCGATCAGCGCCATGCGCCTCCTCGCTGCCGGCGTCGACGCCGATCCGCCGATTGTCGCCGGCGAGTCTGGCGCCGCCGGGTTCGCGGGGCTGATCGCCCTGGCCGAGGAGCCGGCGCTGGCTGCGGCGACGGGACTGGATTCCCAATCCCGCGTGCTGCTGATCAACACCGAGGGCGCGACGGACCCCGCCGCCTATCGCGAGCTGGTCGGCGCGAGCCCGGCGGCGGTGACGGAGCGCCAGGCGGCGTGGCTGGCGGCGAATCGCTAGGGTTCCGCCCAACCGCCCCTTGCAAGGCCGCAAGGATACTGGAATTATTGAAGATAATGCTTGACTTTTTGAATTAGAACAAGTATTCTATAGGCAGAAGGCATGTAGCAGCAGTTGTTGACGAGTTTGTACAAACGGAGCCGAATATGCAAGCGACACCCTTCATGATTCCCGATTTCGCCCCTCTTGCGCAGCCCGGCCATGGGCCGACCCCGCGCCGCGCCTCCTGGATGTCATCCCGCCCGCCGCCGGTTCCGCAATCCTCCGGCCAACCTTAAAGCTCCCCCGAAACACTGCATACCACAATTGGCGGCAGGACGAACAGTGCGCCCTGCCTCAGTTTCCAAGGAACAGCAATGGCCAAATACCTGATTTCCTTCCCGAGCGCGGCGATGATCGTCCCCGACGGCGAATGGGAGGCCGTCGTGCGCGACTCCCATGCCGTCATCGAGGAGACCAAGGCGGCGGGCGTCTACGTGTTCGGCGGCGGCATCGATGAGAACGTCGCGCCCGTGCTGGTGTCGGCCGATGGCGCGGCTGCGGAAGGCGGCTACCCGTGGGCGCCGCCGCTGAACGGCGGCTTCACCGTGCTTGAGCTGCCCTCGCGCCAAGATGCCATCGCATGGGCTGCGCGCATCGCAAAGGCTTGCCGCTGCGACCAAGAGCTGCGGGTCTTTGGATTCGATCCGCAGTCCTGAGCACCAGTGCATCGAATTGAGCCCGCAAAAAATGGATCAGCCAGCGCCGGCGAACCGAAATCCTCTTGCATAAGGAGAACCAATGGCAACCACGACGACCCCGCGAACCGGCTACGCACCGGTCAACGGCCTCAAGCTCTACTACGAAATCTACGGCAGCGGCCAGCCGCTGATCTTGCTGCACGGCGGCTACGGCATGGTGGGCATGTTCGCGACCCTCCTGCCGGGACTGGCCGAGGATCGCCAAGTGATCGGCCTGGAAATGCAGGGCCACGGCCACACCGGCGACATCGACCGCCCGCTGAGCCCCGAGGCCATGGCCGACGACGTGGCCGCCACGATCGCCGCCCTCGGCTTCGAGCGGGCCGACATCCTCGGCTACTCGATGGGCGCCGGCGTCGCGCTGCAAACCGCCATCCGCCACCCGGAGGTTGTTGGCAAGCTGGTGATCCTCTCGGGCACCCACCGGCGCAGCGGCCTGCACGACTCGGTGCGGGCGGCCTTCGCCGCCATGAACACCGACGACATGACTGAGCAGCTCAAGCAAAGCCCGATCTATGAATTTTACTCGGCGGTCGCGCCGAACCTTGGCGACTGGCCCAATTTGGTCGCCAAGACCACGGCGATGCTGCGCGAGGACTACGATTGGTCGGCGGGCGTCGCGACCATCGCCGCCCCGACCCTGATCGCGCTCGGCGACGCCGACATGCTGCCGCCGGCGGTCGCCGCCGAGCTGTTCGGCCTGCTCGGCGGCGGCAAGGGCGACGGCTCCGCCCCCCACAACCAGCTGGCGATCCTCCCCGGCACCGACCACTTCACCATTCTGGAGCGGACCGATCTGCTGTTGCCGATTCTGAAGGCGTTCTTCGCCGAGGCGCAGGCCGCCGCCGTGGGCGAAGCCTAGGAAACGTATGGCCCGGCCTCAGTTCGGGCGCGCTTGCCAGGGCGCGCCCCCGGCCTCGGCCGTCCGCTGAACACTGATCTCCTCCACCAGCCGGCGGGCGTAGCTCAGCGCGGCCTCGGCGTCCAGCGCGGCGCCGGCGCTCCAGTCCTGGAGATACGCGGCGCCGCTTGTCGGCTGGCCGTACTCGGCGAGCAGCTCGTCCAGCTCGGCGCGGATCGCCGCCGCTTCGGCGGTGGGATCGGTGCCCGCCGCCGCATGAAGCCGGCGAGCGCTGCCAGCATAGGCGCCGAAGAGCGCGGTGGCGGCGGGGAAGCGCCCCAGCCGCCCGCACCAGCGCGCCATAATCGCCAGCAGCCACGGCAGCTGCTTGAAGGATGTTTCGCGCTGCTGGCGCTCGATCGCCTCGATCAACAGCGGCAGGCTGGCGGCGAGATCATCGGTCACGACCAACGCCTCTAGCAAGTAGTGCAAGTTGTAGACATAATTGAGTGTTTGCTGCTCGCGCGCCAGCGCCATGCCCGCCTCGGCGCACTGAAGGCTCTCCGCAACTTTCCCCTGCATCCGCAAGACTGAGCTGAGGTTGCCATAGACGATCGCGCTCCGCGCGCGGTCGTCGCGGGCCAGAAAAAACTCCAGGCTAGCCTCCATCTCGGCCTGGGCTTCGGCATAGCGCTGCTGATCGCGGCGGATCAGGCCCATGTTGTGGCGCAGCCGGGCGGCGTCGAGCGGGCGATCGCACGCCTCCCACAGCCGCAGGCTTTCGCGCGCCAGCTCGTAGGCCTCCTCGTAGGCGCCGTCGCCGCCGCGGATGATCGCCAGCCGGTTGTAGACCTCGGCCCGCAGCAGGGGCGGATCGCCCACCTGCGGCAGCAGATCGCTGGCCTGGCGCATATAGCTGAGCGCCGGCGCCTGATAGCCCCACTCGTCGAAGACGTGGGAGGCGCGCTGGAGCAGCTTGACGCGCTCGACGCTGACGATGGCTGCGGTGGCGGCGACGATCCGCTCGAACCAGGCCGCCCCCTCGGCGAAGGCGCAGCGCTGGAGCCAGAGCGGCCCCAGGTGGGTGGCGTGGCGGATCAGCTCGCCGTGGGCGCCGCTGCGCTCCCACCAGCCCAAGGCGGCGATGTGGTTGTGATAGTCGGCGCTGTGGCGCAGAGCCCAGGCCGGGCTATGGGGCTCCGGGTAAGGATCGTCGTCAAGCCGGCCGAGATAGTAGGCGGCGTGGCGGCGCCAGGCATCGGCGGCGGCGGGATCGGCGGCGAGCAGCTTGCGGGCATAGGCCTGGATCGTCTCAAGCATGACGAAGCGCGGTTTGCCGTCGGCCGCCGGCAGCATGCTCGCCAGATGGTGCTCCAGCAGCTCCTGGAGGCCGGCATCGGCGCCCGGGACGCCCTGGGCTCGCAGCGCCTCGCGGGTCCATCCCTGCCGGAACACCGCCAGGCGGCCGAATAAGCGCTGGGCGTCCGGCGTAAGCAGATCGTAGCTCCAATCGAGCAGGGCTCGCAGCGTCTGCTGGCGCGTGCCGGCGTCGCGCGGGCCGTTGGTGAGGAAATCAAGCCGATCGGCCAGCCGCTCGACAATCTCCGCCAGGGAGAATTGGCGCATATGGGCCGCCGCCAGCTCGATCGCCAGCGGCAGGCCGTCCAGCCGCACGCAGGCCTGATGGACGAGCGGCAGCTCCTCGGGCCGCACCGCGCTGCCCAACGGCGAGCCGACCGCGGCCTGGGCGCGCGCCAGAAACAGGCGGACGGCTTCGGACAAGGGCTGGTCCGCGCCCGCCGCCGCCGGCCGGAGGCTCAGCGGCGGGACCGGGATGATATGCTCGCCATACAAATCCAGCCGGATCCTGCTGGTGACAAGCAGCGTCAGGCCCGGCGCCGCCTGGAGCAGCCGGCTCAGCAGCGAGCCGGCCTCGACCACATGCTCGGCGTTATCCAAAATCAGGCACACCTGACGCCGCTGCGCCCAGGCGCGGACATCGCCCAAGGCGTCGCGGGCGATGTCGCCGGTCAATCCCAGGCGCTGGGCGATAGCGGGCAAGACCAGGCTGGCATCATGGAGCGGCGCCAGGTCGATCCACCACACGCCGTCGGCGAAGCTATCCTGGACCATGCTGCCGACGGCGAGCGCCAGCCGAGTTTTGCCGATGCCGCCGGGCCCGGCCAGGGTGATCAGGCGGGCCGCCGGGTCGCGGACCAGCGCGGCGATCCGATCGCACTCCTCGCCCCGGCCGATCAAGGGCGTCGGCGGGCTGGGCAGCATCGGCCGCGAGTCGAGCGGGGCCGGGGGCG
>DASWWB010001204.1:0-2057 GCA_036406115.1 Herpetosiphonaceae bacterium | reverse complement strand
GTCGCTGACATGCATGCGCCAGCCGCTCACCGGATCGAACACTTGCAGCCAGCGGACCGGCAGATCGGCGAAGGGCAGCGCCGAGCGCGAGCTCAGCACCAGCAGCCGCCGGCCGTCGCCGCTGACCAGGAGCGGCGAGGGGCCGAAGCCGCGCTCGCCGGCCACGTCGCTGACCGGCACCCGCCACAGCTCGCGGCCCGAGCCGGCCTCCAGGGCGCGCAGGCTGTCGGCGCCGACCACGAACAGCCGCGAGCCGTCCGGCGAGAGGGCGGCGGCCAGCGCGTCGGCGAGGGCGTAGCGCAGGGTTGGCGGCTGGGCGTCGAGCGCTTCAAGGAACGGTCGCTGGTCGAGCGAGCCCAGGTTGCGCTGGAGCAGATAGAGCCGCTCGCCGGCGGGGGGAATCGGCGTCGGGGTCGGCTCGGCGACGGGGGGCGGCGCCGGCGGCGTCTGGCTGGCGACGACGACAATCCCCGCCAGCAGCAGCGCGGCCAGCGCCGCCAACAAAACGCCCAGCCGCCGCGGCCCGCGTCCGCCCTGGCTGAGCCGCGCGCTGGTGGTTTTCGCAGGCATCCGCTCCATCCTCTCTACCGCCCCGCCTGAGAATCAGCTGACAGGGATTCACAGAATATTAATATATGCGACTAGACAAGCGCCGGTGCTACTTGCTATAATATCCTCTCAAGAACGGGACGACAATCCTGTCACGACTGTAGTTGATGCGCTCTCCTCCCTGCCCGGCGCATCCATCCACGCTACAGAGCATCACCACAAACCTGATAGAAGAAGAGTTAGAGATTGATGGCCTATGGCCTGCCCCCCGAGTCTGCGGGCAGCCTCTCTCGCGCAATCAATGACGATTGCAGGAGGCGACAGATGATTTCCCCACGAGTGCAACTTTTACTGGAAGCTGCGATCGACACCCCGGCCAAGCTGCATTGTGTCATGCTTTTCGCCCAGCGCACGGTGTCGCGCGGAACCTCGCCCCAGATCGCCAGCCGCCTGATGCGCGACATCTGGACCACGCGCCAGGCGCTTGAGGAGCTGGCCCTCGCCGGACTGCTCAGCGTGACCCACGGCGACGGCGACCCGCTCTACGAGTACCGCCCCCGGGCCGACTACCTCGACGCCCTGCGCCTGCTGGTCCAAACCTACGAAGACCCGATGAGCCGCGACATGCTTCACCAGTCGGTCAACGAGCTCGCCCGCTATGCTCCGTACCGCACGGATTTCAGCCGCGCGATCCCGGCATTTTAACCCAAAGCGGGGCGGATCGGCAGCTCCGATCCGCCCCGCTTTTGCGTAGCAGCTACTCCGCCGTCGCCAGCTCGCCCACCAGCGGCTGGACCGGCGCCGGCGCCGCCTCCGGCCCGGCGGCCTGGTCGTGGTCCGGCACCAGCGTCTCCGCCTCGCGCACCGCCCGGAAGGCGTAGCCGCCCAGCCCCACGCACACCCCCAGCGCCCCGCTGAGGAACATCAGCAGCCCCATGCCCGCGCCCGGCCCGGTGCCGATCAGGCCGCCGAACAGGCCGCTCAGGCTGCCGCCCGGCTGCATCGCCGGCTCGAACACCTTGTCAGCGAGCGGGCCCGCCAGCAGCGTCGCCAGCGGCGCCGAGATCTGGGCGATCATCCGCCGCACCGAGAAGACCCGGCCCTGCACGTCCGGCGGCACTTTGGCCTGCCAGATCGCCTGGTTCGAGCCGTTGAGGATGGGCATGATCAGCATCAGCATGAAACTAGCCGCCGCCCAGACGAATGTCGATCTGCCGACGCCCATCATCATCTGCCCCAGCAGGCTGACGCCGACCATCCCCAGCAGCACGCCGTGGACGCGCTTTTTCGGCCCGCCCCACAGGCTCAGCAGCAGGCCGCCGCACACGCCGCCGACCCCCGCCGCCGCCTGCACAGTCCCCAGCGCCGTGGCGTCGCTGCCCGAGCGGGCCAGCACCATCGCCGCCATGATCGTGAAGCCCAGTGAGCCGACGAAGTTGACGCAGAAGAAGACTAGCTGCAAGCCCAGCAGGCTCGGCCGCGCCAGGATGTAGCGGAAGCCGTAGGTC
>DASWWB010001203.1:0-3020 GCA_036406115.1 Herpetosiphonaceae bacterium | reverse complement strand
GCCGGACAGCGAGCGGCCGGCCGAGGCCGGGGCGGCGGTGGCGCCGCGCACGCCGGTCGAGACCGCCCTCACCGCGATCTGGCAGGAGGTCCTCGGCCTCGACACGGTCGGCATTTACGATAATTTCTTCGAGCTGGGCGGTGACTCCATCCTGAGCATCCAGATTATCGCCCGGGCGAACGCGGCCGGCTGGCGGCTGACGCCCCGCCAGATGTTCCTCTATCAGACCATCGCCGAGATCGCCGAGGTCGCCGAGCCGGTGTCCGGCCCGGCCGCCGACCAGGGCTTGGTGATCGGCGACGTACCGCTGACCCCGGTGCAGTGGCGCTTCTTCGAGCAGGAGCTGGCCGATCGCAACCAGTACAATCAGGCGATCTTCCTGGAGGCCCGCGAGCGGCTCGACGCCGGGCGGCTCGGCCAGGCGGTCGGCCAGCTCCTGCGGCACCACGACGCATTCCGGCTGCGCTTCGCGCCGGACGGCGGCGGCTGGCGGCAGCGCAGCGTCGCGCCCGAGGAATCCGCCCCCTTCGAGCAGATCGATCTGTCCGGCGTGGCGGCCGAGGAGCAGGACGCCGCAGTCACGGCGGCGGCGGCGGCAATGCAGCACCAGCTCGATCTGGAGCGCGGGCCGCTGCTCAAAATCGCCCTGTTTGAGCGCGGCGTGGCGCCGCAGCTGGTCCTGATCCTGGTCCATCATATGGTCATCGACGGCATCTCCTGGCGCATCGTGCTCGACGATCTTGCCGCGCTCTATGGCGGGCGGAGCCTGCCAGCCAAAACCACCTCCTACCAGACCTGGGCGCAGCGGCTAGCGGACTACGCCGTATCGACGGAGCTTGCCGCTGAGCTGCCCTACTGGGCCGCCCAGCAGCCGGCGCAGGCGGGCCGGACGCCGATCGACCGACCCGGCGGCGCCAACACCGAGGGCGCGGTTGGCCGTGTTACGGTGCGGCTCGGGGCCGATGAGACGCGGGCGCTGCTGCAACAGGTCCCGGCGGCCTACCGCACCCAGATCAACGATGTGCTGCTGACGGCGCTGGCGCTGGCCTACCGCCACTGGAGCGGCCAAGCCCTGCATGTGGACATTGAGGGCCACGGGCGCGAAGACATCTTCGACGGGCTCGATATCTCCCGGACCGTCGGCTGGTTCACCTCGGTCTTCCCGGCCTTGCTCGACCTGGCGCCAGGGCTGGCGGCGGGCGCCGCGCTGAAACAGGTCAAAGAGCAGCTGCGGCGCATCCCCCAGCGCGGCATCGGCCACGGCATGCTGCGCTATCTGGGCAAGGAGGCGGCGCGCGCAGCGCTGGCGGGTGCGGCGCGGCCCGAGATCAGCTTCAACTACCTCGGCCAGTTCGCCCAAGCCAGCCAGGCCGGCGTCTGGCAGCCGGTCCAGCGCTCCGCCGGGCGCGGGCGCCATCCGGACGCGCAGCGGCGCTATCTGATCGATATCGACGCCGCGATCGAAAACGATCAGCTGGAGGCAACCTTCAGCTACGGCCCGGCGCTGCATGACGCGGCGACGATCGAGCGGTTCGGGGCCGCCTTCATGACCAGCCTGCGGATGATCATCGAGCACTGCGCCTCCCCCGACGCTGGCGGCTGCACGCCCTCGGATTTCCCGCTCGCCCGCATCAGCCAGCGGCAGCTCGACGCGCTCGCCGGCAACGGCCGCGCCCTAGCCGATCTCTACCCGCTGGCGCCGCTCCAGCAGGGCATGCTGTTCCAAAGCCTCTACACCCCGGGCGCCGGCGTGTATGTCGAGCAGATTGCCTGGCAGGTGCGGGGCGCGCTTGACGCCGCCGCCTTCCAGCAGGCCTGGCAGCACGTCATCGACCAGCATCCCATCCTGCGGACCTCGTTCCACTGGCAGCAACTCGACGCGCCGCTGCAAGCGGTCCGGCACCACGCGCCGCTGCCGTTCGAGCGCCACGACTGGCAATCTGCGGCGCCCGGCGACTGGCCTGCGCGGCTCGACGCCTTCCTTGGTGCGGATCGGCGGCGGGGCGTGGATCTCTCGACCGCGCCGCTCATGCGGGTCAGCCTGATCCACCTCGCGGCCGGAGCCTGGTATCTGGTCTGGAGCTTCCATCACCTGATCCTCGACGGCTGGTCGGTCTCCATGGTGCTCAATGGCGTCATGGCAGCCTACCAGGCCATCAGGGGCGACGCGGCGCCGCAGCTTGCGCGCAGCCGGCCCTACCGGGACTACATCGAGTGGATCGCGCGCCAAGACCAGGAGGAGACCGCCCGCTTCTGGCGCGCGCAGCTACGCGGCGTCACGGCGCCAACACCGCTGCCGTTCGAGCAGCCGGGGAGCGCAGCGGACGTGGCCTACGCCGAGCAGGAGGTCCGCCTGGCGCCCGAAGCCCTGGCGCCGCTGCGCGCCCTGGCCCAGCAGCGCCACCTCACCCTCAACACGCTGATCCAGGGGGCCTGGGCCATGCTCCTCGGCCACTACAGCGGCCGGGCGGACGTCGTGTTCGGCTCGGTCGTCTCCGGCCGCCCGCCCACGCTGGCGGGCGTGGAAACGATGGTTGGCCTCTTCATCAACACGCTGCCGGTGCGGATCACGCTGCACCCGGAACAGCCGCTGGCAACGTGGCTCGGCGGCGTCCAGGAGCAGCAGGCGGATCTGCGCCAGTACGAATACACGCCGCTCGTGCAGGTCCAGGGCTGGAGCGAGGTGCCGCGCGGCACGCCGCTGTTCGAGAATCTGCTGGCCTTCGAAAACTATCCCCTTGAAGAGCGGCGGGACGAACCCGACGGCGCGCTGGAGTTCGTCTACCAGCGCTTCGAGAGCAACCTCGACTATCCGCTGGGGCTGATCGCAGTGCCGGGCAACGAGCTGCGCCTGCGGCTGTGGCACGACGCCCGCCGCTTCCCGGCCGCGCGGATCACCCTCGTGCTGACGGACCTGGCGGCGCTGCTTGAGCGCTTCGCGGCGGCGCCCGACCAGGCGCTCGCCGATCACCTGCGCGCGCTGCCCTCGGCCGGCCGGCTGGGCGGCGCCGCCGCGGCGG
>DASWWB010001202.1:0-8602 GCA_036406115.1 Herpetosiphonaceae bacterium | reverse complement strand
GGCTTCGGCCTGCTGGGCATCCGCGAGCGGGTCAGCGTGGTCGGCGGGGCGCTCGACGTGCGCACGGCGCCGGGCGAAGGCTTCAGGCTGTGCGTGGAGGTGCCGGGATGAGCCAGATTCGCATCGCGCTGGTCGACGACCAGGCCCTGTTCCGCGAAGGGCTGCGCACGCTGCTGGACATGCAGCCGGACTTCGCGGTGGTCGGCGAGGCCGGCAACGGCGCCGAGGCGCTCGGGCTGGTCGCCGCCGCCCGGCCGGACGTGGTGCTGATGGACCTGCGCATGCCGGTGCTGGACGGCGTCGCCGCGACCAGGCGCATCTGCGCGACCCATCCCGGCTGCCGGGTGATTGTCCTGACGACCTTCGACGACGATCAGGATGTGTTCGCCGGGCTGCGGGCCGGCGCCGTCGGCTATCTGCTCAAGGACGTGCCCTCCGAGAAGCTGGCCGAGGCGATCCGGGCGACCGCGCGCGGCGAGTCCTTCCTTCAGCCGGCAGTGGCGGCCAAAGTGATCGCCGAATTCGCCCGCCTGACGCCCGGGCAGCCACCCGCCGCCGGGGCAGCGCCGGCGCTGGCCGAGCCGCTGTCCGAGCGCGAGCTGGAGATTCTGCGCCTGGCCGCCGGCGGCCACAGCAACAAGGAGATCGGCGCGCGCCTCTCGATCACCGAGGGCACTGTCAAAAACCATCTCTCCAATATCCTCGCCAAGCTCGACGCCCGCGACCGGACCCAGGCCGCGATGAAGGCGCGGGATTTGGGGCTGATTTGATCAGTCGCCAGTCGTCAGTCGTCAGCTGTCAGGGCCATTCTCGGAGCTTCGCGGTGGCGTGCGAAAGCCTCTAGCCGCCAAAATCCAATCCTGGCGACTGACGACCGACGACTGAGGGCCCATCGATTGACAGACCCCGCCCGACCTGCCATAATCGGGCCGATTTAGCAACATTGGAGCATGAGCAGGCAGATGGCGCAGTCGATAGATCTTCTGGTGCTGGCGGTGTCCAGGGTGAAAAAGGGCGTGATGCTGGCCGGCATGAGCACCGAGCCCGATCCGATGACCGGCCGCAAGTGGGTGCAGATCACCCGCCCGGACGGCGCGCTGCAAGTCGGGGACATCACGCTGGAGGGCGGCGCGCTGATGCAGCCCGGCAACGTGGTCCGCATCACCGACCTGACAGCGGCGCCCGAGCCGCCGTTCGTCGAGCGCTGGCAGATGGGCGCCGAGACGACCAGCGCGCTGCTGCGCCACATCAGCCCCGAGCGCCATGTCAAATTCTTCCCCGACCACCTCGACAAAGACCCGGCGGCGGTGCTGGAGCGCCAGGAGCGCTCGCTCTGCCTCGTCAAGCCCAGCGAGATCCATGCGCTGTTCGAGATGGAGGAGAAGCGCTTCAAGAGCTACATGCTGCTTGAGCTGGGGGAGCTGGGCAGCTTCGAGATGCCCGTCACCGATCTGAGCTGGCGCGCGCTGGGCCGGCGCTGGCTGGTCGAGGAGCGCGCCGGCGAGATGGATCTCGACGCCGAGGACATCCGCGCCCGGGTCGGCGAGGCCTACGTGGTGGTCGGCCTGCACACCAACCGCACGCCGCTGGTGATCGGCGTCCACACCTCGCCGCCCTACAGCGCGACAATCACGCCCTCCCAGCTCTAGCCCTGCGGAGACATCCCCCAAGGAGGTTGCGATGGCTCCCAAGCCGGTCACCCTGCGCCGCCAGGCAGCGATCGATCTGCCGATCGATGAGCTGTGGCCGCTGATCTCCGACACCAGCCAGACCAATTTCGCGATCGGCCTGCCGCAGCTGGAGTTCAGCCCGCGCCCCGGCGAGAGCGGCGTCGCCGATCTGCTCGGCGAGGCCCGCTATTTCGGCGTGACGATGCGCTGGATCGAGCGGCCGTTCGAGTGGATCAGCCCGCACTCGTTCCAGGTCGAGCGGCGCTTTCTCCGCAACCCGTTCATCGTGTCGCTGCTCAGCGGCTCGCGGCTCCGCGCGCTCTCTCCCGGCCAGACCCAGGTCGAAACCTTCGCCACCATCCAGCCGCGCAACCTGCCTGGCGCCCTCCTCGCCCGGCGCCAGGTCACCCAGATGGTCGAGGGCCAGATGGCCTTCATCCAGCGCGCCGCCGCCGCCATGGCCGGCCGCAGCAACTACGTGCCGCCGGTCAGGCGGCCCAAGCTCAACGAGGCTGCGCTGAGCCAGACGCTCGACCGGCTTGGCGCCAGCCCCGTCAGCCCGGCGGTGGTCGAGGCGCTGGCCGGCGTCATCCGCGCCGGGCGCGACGAGGAGGTGGTGCAGATGCGGCCGTTCGTCCTGGCCGACCGGCTGGGCATCGACCGGCTGGAGCTGCTGCGGGCGTTCCTCTACGCCACCGAGGCCGGCCTGTTCGATATGAACTGGGATGTGCTCTGCCCCAACTGCCGCGTCAGCCGCGAGACCGCCTCGTCGCTGCGCAATCTGCGCCAGGGATCGCACTGCGACACCTGCAACATCAGCTACGATGTCAACTTCGACGAATATGTCGAGCTGCGCTTTTCCATCCATCCCACGGTGCGGGTGGCCGCCGCCGGCACGTTCTGCATCGGCGGCCCGGCCAACAGCCGCCATATCGTCGGCCAGCAGCTGCTCGACGCCGGCGAGGAGCGCTCCTTCGCCGTCAGCCTGGAGCCGGGCAGCTACCGGCTGCGGGCGCTGGGCAGCGAGATCCGCTGCGCGCTGCGGGTCGATTCGGCCAGCGGCGACGCCGAGGCCGAGCTGCTGCTCGACGGCGACGGCGTCAGGCCGGGATTCCTCCATCTGGCCCCCGGCGAGCTGGCGCTGCGCTGCCGCAACCAGGCCGGCGGCGAGCGGCTGCTGATCCTGGAGCGCGACGCCTGGGGCACCCAGCAGGTCAGCGCGGCCTTCGTCACCACGCTGCCCGAGTTCCGCACGCTGTTCTCATCCGAGGTGCTGGCGCCGGACCTGGGCCTGGCGATCAAGAATATCACCCTGTTTTTCAGCGACCTCAAGGACTCGACACCGATGTATGAGCGGATCGGCGACAGCTCGGCCTTCGCGCTGGTCCGCGACCACTTCACGATTTTGTTCGAGGCCATCCAGCGCCACGACGGCTCGGTCAGCATGACGATCGGCGACGCGGTGATGGCGGTCTTCAGCGCGCCGGCCAAGGCGGTCGCGGCGGCCCTGGAGATCCAGCGCCGGATCGCCGCCGCCAACGCCGACCGCGGCGACCGCCAGCCGCTGACGCTCAAGGTCGGCCTCCACACCGGCCCCTGCATCGCGGTCAACGCCAACGACGTGCTCGATTATTTCGGCACCACCGTCAACGCCGCCGCCCGCGCCCAAGCGGTCAGCGTCGGCGACGATATCGTGCTGACCGAGGACGTGATGGGCGCGGCCGGCGTCCAGGCGGTGCTCGACGCCGCGCCCCCGCACAGCGTCGAGCGCTTCACCCGCGACCTCAAAGGGCTCTCGGGCGAGTACACCCTCTACCGCATCACGCCGGCCGCAGCCTCGGAGTAGAACATTTTAGCGTATAATGCGCCCCTATGTCGGATTGTCTCAAACCCATTTAACCGAGGATCGCATGCGCTCAGTCGAACTTTTTGCCGGCGCCGGGGGCCTGGCGCTCGGCGTTTCCCAAGCCGGATTCAGCCACGATGCTGTCATCGAGCGGGATCAGCCGACCTGCACGACGATTCGCGAGAATCAGCAGCGCGCCATGGCGCCGGTCAAAGATTGGCCGTTGTTCAGCTGCGACACCCGCGACTTCGAGTATGCGCAGGTGCCATCCGGGGTTGACTTAGTCGCCGGCGGGCCGCCCTGCCAGCCCTTTTCGATGGGCGGCAAGCACGGCGGCTACCGCGATCAGCGCGATATGTTCCCTGAGGCGGTGCGGGCGGTGCGCGAGCTTCAGCCGCGCGCTTTCATCTTTGAAAATGTCAAAGGCTTGCTGCGCCAGTCATTTTTCAAATACTTCGGCTACATCCAGCTCCAGCTCACCTATCCCGAAATCATCATGCGCCCCGACGAGGAGTGGATGGATCATCTCGCGCGGCTGGAGCAGCACCATACCAGCGCCTCGGATGATGGTTTGCACTACCGGCTTGTCTACCGGCTGCTCAACGCCGCCGACTACGGCGTGCCGCAGCGCCGCGAGCGGGTGTTTTTAGTCGGGTTTCGCAGCGATCTAGGGATTGAGTGGTCGTTTCCCGACGCCACGCACGCACAAGCGGCCTTGGCATGGAGCCAGTGGGGCAGCGGGGAGTATTGGGAGCGCCACGGCGTACAGCAGCCAGCGGCCGACGGAGCGTTGCAATCAGCGCAGCAAAAAGGCCGCCCGCTGCTCCACAAACCCTGGCTGACCATCCGCGACGCGATCCATGATTTGCCGGATCCCGAGCAGCCCGGCGCCGGCGTCGCCGCACTCAACCATGAGTATCGCGCCGGAGCCCGCTCCTACAAAGGCCACACCGGCAGCCCGCTCGACATGCCCGCTAAAACCCTCAAGGCCGGCGATCATGGCGTGCCAGGCGGCGAAAATATGCTGGTCCTGCCGGATGGGCGGGTGCGCTACTTCACAGTCCGCGAAAGCGCCCGCCTCCAGGGCTTCCCCGACGATTACTTATTCCCGGTCTCGTGGACCGAGAGCATGCGCCAGCTCGGCAATGCCGTCCCGGTCGGCCTGGGCTACGTGGTTGCCCGCAGCGTCCGCGAGCGCCTGGAAACGAAGCAGTGATGAGCGCGTTCAATCCGCTTGATAAACGCAATCTCGGCATTAGTGTGGCTAATCAATTATTGATGCAGCCATTGTCGCCATTACCGCCAGTGCCTTTTGAAGGTGCTGGAATTTACGCGATCTACTACAGCGCAGTCTATCAACCATATCCGCTTTATCAGCCATTTGCAATCCAGCCAAACCAACCATCGATTCCAATTTATGTTGGCAAGGCTGTCCCCGATGGCGCCAGAATCGGCGGCCTCGGATTGAACACGCCGCCAGGCACAGTGCTTTTTCGACGACTCCGCGAGCATGCAAGCAGCATCGCGCAAGTAGATAACCTTGCGCTCGAAGATTTTTCCTGCCGCTATCTGATTGTCGATGACATTTGGATTCCGCTTGGGGAATCGTTGTTGATTGAAATGTTCGCGCCGATCTGGAACACCACGATTGCCGGATTTGGCAACCATGACCCGGGGAGCGGCCGCTATAATCAGCAGCGATCCGTTTGGGACACGCTGCATCCGGGGCGACCTTGGGCTACCAATCTTCGACTGAACGCGCGATCAACTGACGATATTATTGCGCTCGTCCAACAAACAATCGCTACGCGGCAGCTCCGCCAAGCTAATTCCGACAACGCACAAGCTGAGGATGAATGATGGAATCTGAGATCACGATCCGGCCCTGCGCCGAGGGCGACGCCGCAGCCTTCCGCGAGCTGCGGCTGGAGGGGCTGCGGCTGCATCCGCTGGCCTTCGGCGCCGACTACGCCCACGACGAGCAAAAGCCGCTGAGCGATTGGGCGCAGCGGCTCAGCCAGAATATCGCCAACCCCGACCAGATCATCCACTTCGCCGAAGTCGGCGGCCAGCTGATCGGCGTCACCGGCATCTACCGCATCGGCTCGACCAAGATGCGCCACGGCGCGACGATCTGGGGCGTCTACGTGCGCGAGGGCTGGCGCGGCCGGGGCGTCATCGACCGCCTGCTCGCCGCGACGCTGGACTGGGCGCGGGATCAGGGCGTGCGCGTCGCCAAGCTGGCGGTCACGACGACCAACGTCGCCGCCCAGCGCGCCTACCTGCGCAATGGCTTCGCGGTCTACGGCGTCGAGCCCGAGGTCATCGCCTGGGACGGCGCCTACCACGACGAGCTGCTGATGGCCCGCCGGGTCTGACACCCGCCGCCAAGCGCCAAGCAAAACCCCCGGACGCTTGCGATTCCGCAGGTCCGGGGGTTTTCACGCCAAACGGAGCTGGGCCGCGCTGCTCGCTACCCTTCCCCGAGCGCCGCGACGAAATCGGCCCAGCGCTCCAGCGGCAGGTCCTCGGCGCGCAGGTTGGGATCGATGCCGGCCCGCTCCATCGCCGCCATCACCTTCTCGCGCGGGTGGCCCTGGCCGGCGAGGCCGTGGACCAGCGAGTTGGAGAGCTTTTTGCGCTTCTGGGCGAAGCCGGCGTGAATCGCCTTGAACAAGGCTTTGGTCGGCGTGGCGACCAGCGGCGCCGGCCGGCGGCGCATCAGCACCAGCGCCGAATCGACCGCCGGCGGCGGCAGGAACGAGGCTGCCGGCACCTTGGCCACGATCGACGGCTCGGCGTAGAGCTGGACCGAGTGGGCCAGGATGCTCAGGTCGCCGGCCGGCGCGGTGATCCGCTTGGCGACCTCCCACTGCATCAGCACGACCATCTCGGCCGGCGGCGCGTCGCCCTCCAGGAAATGGCGCAGCAGCGGCGAGGTGATGGCGTAGGGGATGTTGGCGACCAGCTTGTAGGGCGTCTCGGGCGGCAGGCCGGCAGCCGCCAGCATCGCCGACGGCGCCACGTTCAGCACGTCCTGCTCGATCAGCGTCAGGTTGGCGACGCCGAACTCCTTGCGCAGCCGGTCGGCCAGCCGCCGGTCAAGCTCGACGCAGATCACCTGGCCGGCGGCCCGCAGCAGCTCCCAGGTCAGCACGCCCAGGCCGGGGCCGATCTCGACGACCACGTCGTCCTTGCCGACCTGCGCCGCCGCCAGGGCGGTCTTGAGCGGCGCCGGATCGATCAGGAAGTTCTGGCCCATCCCTTTGGAGGGCCGCAGCCCCAGGCTGTTGAGCGCCGCCCGGACGCGGGACGGGTCGGTCAGCGGATTGGTCGGTTCGTCAAGCAAGGCCATGGCGGCTCCTCCTTATTTGTCGCGGCTGCGCAGCCAGGCCGCCACGCCCAGCGCCGCCGCGCCGGCCGCCCAGCCGACCCACTGGCGTGAGGGCTTGCGGTCGCGCAAAATCGTATGGGCGGTGTTGTAGCCCGAGGCCGCGAACACGCCGCCGCCGGGATGGGTGCTGGCGCCGGTCAGATACAATCCGCCGATGCCCGGCACGCGGTAGGCCGACAGCTCGGGCAGCGGCCGGAAGGCGAACATCTGGTCGAACGACATCTCGACGTGCATCACGTTGCCGCGCAGCAGGCCGAAGGTCCGCTCCAGCGCCAGCGGCGACTGGACGTAGCGGTTGGTGATCGCGCCGCGCATGTTCGGCGCGTAGCGGTACACGACCTCCAGCAATTTGTCGGCCTCCCGCTCGGCGATGCTGTCCCAGTCCTCGCCGTTGCGCAGCTCGTAGGGGTGGTACTGGCCCCAGAGAAACAGCGTGTGCTTGCCGGCGGGCGCCACGTCGGGATCGATCGCGCTGAAGGTCATGGCGATCACCGCCGGGTCGCGGGCAGGCATGCCCTGGTCGTAGTCCAGCACGGCGCGCTGGAGATAGTCCAGCGAGGGGCAGAGCAATTGCAGGCCGTGATGGGATGGATGGGACTTGCCGCCGGAGGGCGCGGCCAGGTAGTCGGGCAGCGCGTCGGCGGCGCAGCGCACCGCCATGCCGAAGCCGTTGCCAACCCGGACCCGCTCGACCCGCGCGGCCAGCCCCGCCGGCAGCTGATCGGCCTCGATCAGCTTGAGCAGCGTGGTCTGGACGTGGGCGTTCGAAACCACGATCCCGGCGGTGAGGATGGCGCCGCGCTCGGTCTCGATCCCGGCGGCCTTGCCGTCGCGGACCAGGATGCGCCGCACCGGGGCGTCGAGCAGGATCTCGCCGCCGTCGCTCTCGAAGCGCCGGGCCATGGCCTGGGTCAGCATGCCCGAGCCGCCGCGCGGGTGCTTGGCGCCGGAGCGGTGGAGCATCGCGTGCCAGCCGGCGAAATCGCCGGTGCCGATCTCGTGCGGCGGCGGGCCGGACTGGGCGGCCAGCCAGCCCATCGCCGCCCGCATCGCCTCGCTCTCGAAGGTTTCGGTGATCAGGTGGCCGTACGAGGTGAACAGCCGGCGCAGGATGTCGAGCGGATGCGAGCCGCGCTCGCCCTTGAACTGGCCGGTCAGCATCTGGCGGCCGAGATTGCCGGGGGTCGGGGGCTTGAGGAAGACATCGAAGACCCCATCGTTCAGCGGCCCCCAGAGCGCGACGAAATCGCGGTAGGCCTGGGCGTCCTTGGGCGAGATCCGCTCGATCGAGGCGCAGGTCTTGTCGAGGTCGCGCCAGAACTCGATCGCCCCCGAGCCGTCCGGCAGCGGGAAAAAGGCGAACGGGTCCATGTCGATGTACTCAAGGCCGAAGCGCTCCAGCTCCAATTCGCGGATGACCGGCGTCAGGTGAATCATAATGTGGGCCGACGAGCCGATGTCCATGCGGTAGCCGCCGAACATCTCCTCGGTGCAGACCGCGCCGCCAACGACCGGCCGCCGCTCGACGACCAGGGTGCGCAACCCGGCCTTTTGCAGGTAGCAGGCGCAGGTCAGGCCGTTGTGGCCGCCGCCGACCACAATCGCATCGTAGTGGTTTCCCGCAGGCATAATCGCTCCTTAGATAAAATTGCCCGTGCGATAGGCTACGATCTGGACGATCCATTGGATTAG
>DASWWB010001201.1:0-2577 GCA_036406115.1 Herpetosiphonaceae bacterium | reverse complement strand
CTTGGGCCGCAGCGTGGCGGCGGCGCCGGCCTCGCGGAACTGGGCCAGCATGCGCTGGACGCCGTCGTTGCCGACCTCGGCGGTCACCACTTCGACGAGCTGGCGGTTCAGCTCGTCCTGGGCGGCCTCGGCGCTGGAGCCCATGCCCATCAGCAGCATATATTCGTCGCCGTCGATCACCAGGGCGCCGGCGTGGACCTCGCCGCGCTCCGGCAGCCGCTCGGCGTCGACCCGCAGCTCCTCGCCGCCGGACAGCAGGCGCACGGCGAAAAAGGGCGTGCCGGTCGGCGCGAGGCCGAAGCGGCCCTGGCCGCCGAACGCGATCAGGCGCTGCTGCTGGAACAGATAGGTCGTGCAAACCGCCGTCACCTGCTGGGCGGGCGTCAGCGGGGTTTTGGATTCGTTGGTCATGGTCTTCCTTCTCTAGGGTAGCTTCGGCGCGTCATTCAACGGGCCGGATGGACGGGCCGGCGGCTGGGCAGATCGAACCCGTGGCCGGCGCCGAGGGCGTGCAGCCGCAGCCCCTGGCAGCGCACGACGCTGCGAGCGCCGCCGGCCGGGCCGACCAGCAGCTCGCCGCCGTCAAGCACATAGACTGAGCCGCTGCCGATCACCTCGACCCGGGCGCCGCCGGAGACGATCATGGCGGTGTTCTCGCCGACGCCGAAGCCGAGGTGGGTCGGATGCAGCGCCACGGCGCCGATCAGCCGCCCGAGCCGCTTGCGCTCGACGAAATGCGAGTCGACCACCGCGTCGGCCAGGAAGCCAAGCCCTTCGCTCCACTCCAGATCGTCGACCAGCGCCGACAGGCCGCTCCAGCCCGAGACGATCATCTTGGCCGAGATCGCGGTGGCGCCGGCCGAGGTGCCGGCGATCGTGCCGCCGGCCCGGTACAGCTCGTGCATCCAGGCCAGCACCGGCGAGCCGCGCAGATGGTCGGCGAGCCGCCACTGGTCGCCGCCTGTCATGAACACCACCGAGGCGCCGGTGACTTTGGCCACGTTGGCGGGATCGAACGCCTGGTCGCGGTGGCGCACATCCAGCACGTCGATGTTGCGCACGCCGAGGCGCGCGAAGACGCTGCCGTAGATCTGGGCCATCACGTCGGGATAGTCGGTGGCGACAGTCACCAGCGCCAGCCGCTCGGCGAAGCCCCGGGCGTGGCGCGCGACCTCGTTGAGGATCTCGCAGGGCTGGTGGGCCTCTTTTTCCTCGCGGCCGCCGATCACGATCAGCCTGCCGCGCGGCATGTCACTCATCGCCGCCCTCGCCTCCGGGCCGCGCCCGGCTCGCCAGCTTGTCGGACCCATTATAGGCGATGTCGGCGCCGCCGCGGGCCGCAACAAGACATTAATATTGCGTTAATGTCGATCTGCTATGGTGGGAGGACGTCTCGTACAAGAGAAAGGAACCCACGCTATGGCCACCGTTCGCCCGACCGCCCCCCGTCTGGCTGGCTGGATGCTCGTCGCCCTCTTTCTCGCCGCCCTCGCCGCCCTGGCGCCGCGCCCCAGCGCCCAGGCCCAGTCGGTCGCCAGCCTCCACCTCGCGCTCGGCAATCCATCCGGGGCTGTGACGAGCACCTCCGCGCCCACCAACTACCTGATCCAGAAAAACCAGTACGCCCTGTCCTACCACAAGGACAACGGCATCCCCAACTGGGTCAGCTGGCACCTGAGCGCCCAGGACATGGGCAGCGCCAGCCGCTGCGATTGTTTCTCGCCCGACTCGTCGCTTCCGAGCGGCTGGTACCGGGTCGTCACCGGCGACTACACCGGCAGCGGCTACGACCGCGGCCACATGACGCCCTCCGGCGAGCGCACCGCCACCTCGGCCGACAACGCAGTGACGTTCCACATGACCAATATCATCCCCCAGGCCCCCGACAACAACCAGGGGCCGTGGAACGCGCTTGAGAACTACGCCCGCGGCCTGGCGACCTCCGGCAGCGAGCTGTACATCATCAGCGGCGGCGCCGGCTCGCGCGGCACGATCGGCGGCGGCAAGGTCCGCATCCCCGATCGCACCTGGAAAGTCATCGTCGTGCTGCCGAACGGCGACAACGATCTCTCGCGCGTCTCGACCTCGACCAGGGTGATCGCGGTCAACCTGCCCAACACGCAGGGCATCCGCTCCAACTCATGGGAGAGCTACCGGGTCAGCGTCGATTCGATCGAGGCGCTGACCGGCTACGATTTCCTCTCGAATGTCTCGCCCGCCATCCAGAGCGTGATCGAGGCCCGCGTCGACGGCTCCAGCGCCACGCCGGTCCCGACCACGCCGCCCGCGTCGACCGCGACCCCGACGCCCACCCGCACGCCGACCGCGACCCCGACCGCCACGCCGGGCGGCAGCGCCTGCGGCCTGTTCTTCTCGGAGTATGTCGAGGGCTCCAGCAACAACAAGGCGCTGGAGATCTACAACGGCGGCGGCGCCTCGGTCGACCTGGCGGCCCAGGGCTACAGCGTCCGGCTCTACGCCAACGGCGCCACCTCGGCCACCAGCTCCGCCAGCCTGAGCGGCGTGCTGCCGAGCAAAGGCGTGTATGTGATCGCCAACAGCTCCGCCAGCTCGGCG
>DASWWB010001200.1:0-8924 GCA_036406115.1 Herpetosiphonaceae bacterium | reverse complement strand
CGCCCGAGTATCTGCTTGTGACTATCGAGGAGATTGCCCATGGATGACGATATCGAACAGATCCTGATCAGCGAGGCCGACCTGACCCGCCGCGTCCGCGAGCTGGGCGCCGAGATCACCGCCGCCAGCCCGGGCTCCGAGCAGCTGCTGTGCGTCGGCCTGCTCAAGGGCTCGGTGATTTTCATGGCCGATCTGATCCGCGCGATCAGCAGGCCGGTGGCGATCGACTTCATCGCCGTCTCGTCCTACGGCGCCAGCACCCAGACCAGCGGCGTGGTGCGGATGCTCAAGGACCTGGAGGGCGATATCAGCCGCTCCCACGTCGTGCTGGTCGAGGATATCGTCGACAGCGGCCTGACCCTCGCCTACGTGCTGGACCTGCTGCGCCGCCGCAATCCGCTCAGCCTGCGCGTCTGCGCCCTGCTCAACAAGCCGGAGCGCCGCGAGTCCCAGGTGCCGATCGACTTCCTCGGCTTCGACATCCCCAACGCCTTCGTCGTCGGCTATGGCCTGGATTATGCTGAGAGCTATCGCAACCTGCCGTACATCGGGGTCCTCAAGCCCGCCGTCTATGGGCGTTAACACATCTCTAGGATCGCCTTCCCTTGTCCGGCAGGGAACGTCTGGTATAATTTGGGCAGTCGTCGCAGTGCGGACACGCGGCACACATGCATGATGGGAGCGCACCGGGCTTCCAGGAGAATACACCATGGGCGAAAATCGTTTGCTACGGAATAGTTTCGTCTATCTCATCATTCTGGTGGCGGCGCTCACGCTGTTTTATCAGTATTTTGAGAATACGGGCACGACGGACTCCGAAAAAACCTTCAGCGAGTTCGTGGACCAGGCCGTCACCGGCCAGCTCAAGGAAATCACGCAGACAAACGGCGATGTCGAGCTGAAAGCCGTCACCAAGGACGACAAAAACATCACGACCCGCAAAAGCGACGCATCCGTCGACATCAGCCAGGTCCTGAACGACGAAGTTCGCCTGCGCACCGACATCCTGCTCAACGACGCGGATGAGACCAACAACGGCCAGGCCGCCACGCTGCTGGCCAACATCAGCCGCCCCACCCTCAATATCAAGAACAAGACCTCCCCGGTCTGGACCGGCGTGCTCGGCGCGGCGCTGACCTTCCTGCTGCCGACGCTGCTGCTGATCGGCTTCTTCATCTTCTTCATGCGCCAGGCCCAGGGCTCCAATAACCAGGCGATGTCCTTCGGCAAGAGCAAGGCCCGCATGTTCACCGGCGACAAGCCCTCGATCACTTTCACCGATGTCGCCGGCCAGGAAGAGGCCAAGCAAGACCTGACCGAGGTCGTCGAGTTCCTCAAGTTCCCCGAGAAGTTCGCCCAGCTGGGCGCCCGCATCCCGCGCGGCGTGCTGATGGTGGGCCCGCCCGGCACCGGTAAGACCCTGCTCTCGCGGGCGGTGGCCGGCGAGGCCGGCGTGCCGTTCTTCTCGATCAGCGGCTCGGAGTTCGTCGAGATGTTCGTCGGCGTCGGCGCCAGCCGCGTCCGCGATCTCTTCGAGCAGGCCAAGCGCAACGCGCCCTGCATCATCTTTATCGATGAGATCGACGCTGTCGGCCGCCAGCGCGGCGCCGGCCTGGGCGGTTCGCACGACGAGCGCGAGCAGACCCTCAACCAGATCCTGGTGGAGATGGACGGCTTCGACACCAACACCAATGTGATTGTCATCGCGGCGACCAACCGCCCCGACGTGCTCGACCCGGCGCTCATCCGCCCCGGCCGCTTCGACCGCCAGGTGGTGCTGGACGCGCCGGATGTCCGCGGCCGCATCGAGGTGCTGAAGGTCCACACCAAGGGCAAGCCGCTGTCCGAGGATGTCAACCTGGAGGCGATCGCCAAGCTGACGCCCGGCTCGTCCGGCGCCGATCTGGCCAACATCGTCAACGAGGCGGCCATCCTGGCGGCCCGCCGCTCCAAGAAGAAGATCGGCATGCAGGAGCTCCAGGACGCCACCGAGCGCATGATGATGGGCGGCCCCGAGCGCCGCTCGCGCATGATGACGCCCAAGGAGAAGGAGCTGACCGCCTACCACGAGGCCGGCCACGCGATTGTCGCCAAGGCCATGCCCGCCGCCAACCCGGTCCACAAGGTCACGATCGTCCCGCGCGGCATGGCCGGCGGCTACACGCTGATGATCCCCGACGAGGACCAGCACTACATGAGCGTGTCGCAGTTCGAGGCCCAGATCGCGGTCGCCCTCGGCGGGCGCGTCGCCGAGGAGCTGGTGCTGGGCGACTTCACGACCGGCGCCTCCAACGACATCCAGCAGATCACCCGCATGGCGCGGGCGATGGTCACTCGCTACGGCATGAGCCCCGAGCTTGGCCCGATCGCGTTCGGCGAGAAAGAGGAGCTGATCTTCCTCGGCCGCGAGATCAGCGAGCAGCGCAACTACTCCGACGAGACCTCGCGCAAGATCGACGCCGAAGTCAAGCGCCTGGTCGACGAGGGCCACTTGCGGACGAAGGCGGTGCTGGAGCGCAACCGCGATGTGATGAACCGCATGGCCGAGGCCCTGATCGAGTACGAGACGCTTGAGGGTCAGACCCTGGCGAGTCTGCTCGATGAAGTTCAGACCTATGAGTCGTCCAACGGCGTCTACAAAGGCGACACGCTGCCCGCCCAGCGCGGCTAGCTCGAAGCGCTGACGCGACGGGACGCAGGCTCCGGCCTGCGTCCCGTCGTTTTGCCAAGCGCCCGGCCCATGGCTATAATAGGCGGACTGCATTTGCAAACCATTTAGGAGATAAACCTATGTCGGGGCATACCAAGTGGCATGAAATTCGGCGCAAGAAAGGCGTCCTGGACCAACGGCGCGGGCAGCGCTGGACCAAGTTGGCCCGTGATATCACGATCGCTGCCCGCGAGGGCGGCGGCGATCCGGATATGAATTTCCGCCTGCGCCTGTCGATCGACAAGGCCAAGCAGGACAACATGCCCTCCGACAACATCCAGCGCGCCATCGACCGCGGCCTCGGCGTGACCGGCGAGTCGGCGCTCGACGAGGTGATGTACGAAGGCTACGGCCCCGGCGGCGTGGCCATCCTGGTCGACGCGGCCACCGACAACCGCAACCGCACCGTCTCCGAGGTCCGCGCCGCCTTCAATAAGAACGGCGGCACCATGGGCGAGTCCGGCTCGGTCGGCTGGATCTTCAAGCTCAAGGGCGTGGTGACGATCGATCGCACGCCGGAGATGGATATCGAGCAGATCGAGATGCTGGCGATCGACGCCGACGCCGATGACGTGATCATCAATCCCGATGTGATTATCGTCTACACCGAGTTCACCAACCTCGCGGCGCTGCGCAATCAGTTTATCAGCAACGGCGTGCCGGTCGCCGCCGCCGAAAAGGTGATGCAGCCGCAGACGACGATCGCCCTGGAGGAGAAAGACGCGCTCCAGGCCCTGCGCCTGCTGGAGAAGCTCGACGAGCTTGACGACGTGCAGAAGGTCTTCAGCAACCTCGACGTCTCCGACGAGATCGCCGAGAAGTTCGCCGGTTAGAATCAAATGAGCGGCCCCGCGACACGCTGTCGCGGGGCCGCTCGGCGTTTTAGGGCCTTAGATGCCCCAGATTTCGCAGCCGTGGTCGCCTCCGATGATGAGATCGCGATAATTCGCCAAGAAGATAATCTCGCGCAAGCGCCCGCCGGCTGCGATGCGCCTTACCAAAATATTCTGCTTGATATCCCAGAAATCTGCGGCCCCGCCTCCGACAGCTGCCAGCATGCCTCCGTCCTTGGAAAAGGCAATGCTTTCCAGATCGTGCGAATGCCCGTCAAAGGTGCGGAATTCTTGATATATCCCTGAAAAATACCGCCAAAGCTGGATCGATGGGCCGGAAACGGCAGCTATCATCGTGCTGTCTTCCGAAAAGACTATCTTGCTAAAAGGCTTTCGCGTATGGCTTCTCAGATCCTGAAGCTTCATGCCATCGCTCAAGCGGATTATCTCCGCATCGTTCATACCCAGAATGAGATAATCTGCATCATGCGAAAGATCTGGACGTATCGTCGTCATCCAGGAAAGATAATGTTGGCTGCCTGCGATAATCTGCTTCGGCTTCATCGTCTGCCGGATGTTTTTGAAATCCCAGATAAAAATATTATCAGACGAGAGAGACAAGAGGAGATGGCTGTTTTTGATGAAAAACAACCCATCTATCGCTCTTTTATGGAGATTGATCGTCCTGACCAATGTGCCGTTTGGCAACGACCATGCGCGAATAACACCGTTCTTGTCGCCTGAAACCATGAGCGATCCATCTGGCGTGACGGTAGCGCAGATATGTTCCCCAAGTTTTTTGAATGCGTGGATAATCTGGTCCTTGCTCAAATCATAGACCGCAGCATCGCCATCGGCTCGATTGTAGCCGAGCAGGAATCGCCCGTCCGCCGTGACTGACAGGCGCTCATATGTGAAGGGGATATGCCGGGTTCGACGAAGCTGGCCGATTGTCCGATCAGCGATGTAGACAGCCGGCAGCGCAGGCGCCAGTTTTCCGGTTTTGAGCAAGAGATCAAGGGCTGCTTGAGCCGTCGGGGGGCGATTGACCATATCGAGTTCGAGCATGCTGGCGATCAACTGCTCGAAGCGCGGCGGCAGATTGGGAACATAGTTTGCGAGCGGCGCGAGCGGGTTGTTTTGGAGCCGGTCGAGCGCGGAAGCGGGTTCTTCGCCGGTTAAGAGCCGATAAGCGATGCCGCCGACTGCAAAGAGATCGGTCGGCGGGCCGCTTGGCCGCCCGCTCAGCTGCTCGATCGGCGCATAGCGCGGGTCGAAGCTGCTCCGCGCCGCGTCGATCGTCTGGCTGTGGAGCTTGGCGATGCCGAAGTCGAGCAGCACGAGGCCGCGCTGCGGGTGCAGCTTGATGTTCTCCGGCTTAAGATCGCGATGGATAACCTGCTCGCCATGCAAAATAACCAGCGCTTGGAGCAAGTTGATCACCAGATCCTCTACGTTGCGCTGGTCCCAAGGCGTATTGGGGCTGACTTCGGCGAGCGTCGGGCCGGGGATAAACTCCATGTCGATGACCACGGCGCCCGGCTCGGACCAGAAGCGGTGGACCTGTGGGATGAACGGGCAGTTGCGCGCGAGTTGCTGGAGAATCTGGATTTCATTGAGCGCGAGCTGCACATCGGCAGCAGTGACCAGCTTGAGGACGCACTGGCGATTGCCTGGCACGTGCGCGGCGCGGTAGACGACGCTCAAATTCGTCCGCCCCAGCAGCTCCTCAATCTGGTACGCGCCGTTCTGCATGAGCTGGCGGCTGCCGCAGCCGGAGCAAAACGGCGCCTGGGGGTTGATTGGCAAGCGGCAGGCATAGCACGTTGAGCGTTGCATAGGATCCCTGCTCTCTCAATAGCCGGATCGTCCCTAGCGCACACGCCGCCATGTCAGCGCTGACATGGCGGCGTGTGCTGGGGTTCCTCGAAGCCGGCGGCGCGTGGCGTTTAGACCCCTTCGAGCGCCTCGGCCACCTCCAGCGCCCGCAGCAGGGCGCCGGCCTTGTTGCGCGATTCCAAGTCCTCGAGCCGCGGGTCGCTGTCGGCGACGATCCCGCCGCCGGCCTGGACGTAGGCGACGCCGTCGATCAGCACCATCGTGCGGATGGTGATCGCGGTGTCCAGGCCGAGCCCGCCGTAGCTCAGGTAGCCGACGCAGCCGCCGTACGGCCCGCGCTGATCCGGCTCCAGCTCGGCGATGATCTCCATGGCCCGCACCTTGGGCGCGCCGCTCAGCGTGCCGGCGGGGAAGCAGGCCCAGAGCGCGTGGAGCGGGGTGTAGCGGGCGTGGTCGAGCGTGCCGCTGACCTGCGAAACCAGGTGCATCACGTGCGAGTACAGCTCGACCTGCATGAAGCGCGGCACCTCGACCGTGCCGGGCAGCGAGACCCGGCCCACGTCGTTGCGGCCCAGATCGACCAGCATCAGGTGTTCGGCGCGCTCCTTCTCGTCGGCCAGCAGCTCGGCGCGCATCCGCGCCTCGTCGGCGGCGTCGCGGCCGCGGCGGCGGGTGCCGGCGATCGGGTGGGTCTGGATCTTGCCGTCCTCGACCCGCACCAGCATCTCAGGCGAGGCGCCGATGATTGATCCCTCCTCCATGTTGAGGAAATACATGTAGGGCGACGGATTGACCGCCCGCAGCGCCCGGTAAACGCCGAAGGGCGAGGCTTTGGTCGGCCTGCTGAAGCGCTGCGAGAGCACGACCTGGAAGATATCGCCGGCCCGGATGTACTCGCGGGCCTTTTCGATGTTGGCGGCGAAGCGCTCGTAGCCGACGTTCGACTCCATGGCCGGGGCGGTCGCCGGCACGTCGAGCGAGCGCAGGGCCGAGGCGCGGGCGGCGCTGGGCAGCGGCTGGGCCAGGCGCTCCGCCAGCTCGTCGATGGTGGCGGCGGCGGCTCCGTAGGCTGCGGCGAGATCATCGCCCTGGCCGAAGCGCAGCGTGCTGATGATCTTGATCGTGTGGCGGACATGGTCGAAGGCCAGGATCGTGTCGACGACCATCCAGATGCTGTCGGGCAGCGGCAGCGGCCGCGAGTCGGGCGCCGGCAGCCGCTCGAAGGTCCGGACCGTCTCGTAGCCGAGGAAGCCGACGCCGCCGCCGGTGAAGCGGGGCAGATCGGGCTGGGGCGCCGGGCGGGCCGGCTGGGGGCCGATCACCAGCTCGTCGAGCAAGTCGAGCAGGGTCGCCTGGCGCCGCTCGACGCCGCCGGCGCCGCGGATCGTGCTTTCGCGGCCGGTGCCCTTGATGATCAGGCGCGGCGCGCAGCCAATGAACGAGTAGCGGCCGATCTGCTCGCCGCCCTCGACGCTCTCCAGCAGGAAGCTGTAGGGCGTGTTGGCGACTTTGAGATAGGCCGAGACCGGCGTTTCGAGATCGGCGACCACCTCGCGGTAGATCGCGCACTGGGTGTATTCGCCAGATGCAGCCCACGACTGCACCTGCTCGACGGACGGCGTCACCATGGGTCTTCCTCGTCGCTAAGGCCGGGCGTCAGATATAGTACATCGGCGTGTTGAGCTGCTGGCGCTTGCGGTGGCAGAGATCGGCCAGCGTGATATCGCTGAGGTGGGCCTCGATCGAGGCGCGCAGCTCGGTCCAGACCTCGCTCACTAGCTCGCCGTCGAAGGTGTTGACGCTGGCGCCCTCGGGGATGGGCAGCAGAGGCCCCTCCAGCACCAGCAGCGCGTCCAGCAGCGTGATGGCCTGGGGCGGGCGGGCCAGCTGGTGGCCGCCCTGCGGGCCGCGCACGCTGGTGATCAGGCCCGCTTTGCGCAGCCCGATGAGAAGTTGATTAAGATAATTCTCCGAGATGGCCTGCCGCTCAGCGATCTCCCGGCTCTGGATCAGGCCCTCGCCGTAGTGCTGGGCCAGATCGAACAGGGCGCGCACGCCGTATTCGCCTTTGGTCGATAATCGCATCGTCCCCGCTGCCTCGTTGCAAAAAGCGCATAACGGGCATGCTAGCATCGGGCGGGGGATACGTCAATTCGCGGGGGAGTCGTCAGTCGCCAGCTGTCAGTCGTCAGGAAGGATTAACAGGCTGTTTAGTTCGTCCTGACGACTGGCGACTGACGACTGACGACTGCTCGCGGTTTGCGCCCCATCCCCTGCTGGTTTATAATTCGGGCGGCATTCAGCGAGGTAGGATACGGTTGAGCACATTTTGGACGAACTATGGGTTTTATCTGTGGCTCCTCACGGCGGTCGGCCTGATCGCCGCATGCGGGGTCACGTTCCGTTTAAGCCGCCAGGTGCGGGCGGCAGTGGGGCGCTATACCACCTTGGTCGCCGGCGTCGACGGCGCCGATCTTGACGCGATCTGGCAGGAGCGGGCGGCCCAGGTGGCCAGCCACGAGACAGACCTGCGGGCGCTCCAGGCGACGGTCGGCAGGCTGAGCGAATCGAGCATCCAGCATGTGGGGCTCGTCAGGTTCAATCCGTTCGGCGACGTGGGCGGCGATCAAAGCTTCGCCGTGGCGCTGCTGGACGGCGAGCGCTCCGGCGTGGTCCTGAGCAGCATCTACAGCCGCGCCGGCGTGCGGACCTACGGCAAGCAGGTGCTTGGCGGCGCGTCAACCCACCCTCTCTCCGACGAGGAGGAGGCGGCGATCGCCCAGGCGCTTTCGCCCCTCACCACACCCATCCCCAACTAATCCAGGAGGCATTGCATGAGTGGCATTTTCGGCGGAAACAAAAAAGTGGTGCAGCCCATCGCCCAGTCCGGCACCAATAAGCCCGAGACGGTGATCGGCTCCAACACCACCTTTGTCGGCACCCTCAAGTCCGACGGCAACATCCGCATCGATGGCTCGGTCGAGGGCGAGATCGAAGTCCTCGGCAATTTGATCATCGGCGCCACCGGGCGCGTGATCGCCACGCTCAAGGCAGCGAATATCCATGTCTCCGGGGCGGTCAAGGGCACGGTGGTGGCCACCGAGCAACTGGAAATCTCGCCCTCGGGCAAGGTTTGGGGCGATATCAGCGCCGCCTCGCTGCACATCGAGCCGGGCGGGCTGTTCCGCGGCCAGAGCGCCATGACCTCCAACATCGACGAGCCGCTGCTGCTGGAAGCGCCGCGCCTCAGCGAGGAGCCCAGCGGCGCCTAGCGCCAGCCGCCGAGAGGAGCGCCCATGACCCGCAACTCGCCGCGCCGCTGGCTGCGGCTCCCCGATCCCGACGGCTTCCAGCGCACGATGCTGCGGCTGGCGAGCTGGGGCCTGGCGCTCTTTGCGCTCTGGATGCTGTTCCTGTTTGGCGGCCTGGTCGTCCAGGGCTATCGCATGGAGCAGCAGGCCGCCCTGCTCCAGGCCGAGATCTCCTCGCTTGAGCAGGACCAGCGCGACCTGGAGGGTCGCCGCGGCTATGTCCAGTCCGAC
>DASWWB010001199.1:0-2934 GCA_036406115.1 Herpetosiphonaceae bacterium | reverse complement strand
TACTCCGCGAGCGCGCCGCTGCTGAAGGCGCTGTTGGTCCTGCTGGCGGCCGCGCTGCTGATGACCGGCGCGATCGCCGCCATCGACTACTATGCCAACCCCGGCTTCAAGTTTGGGAACGGCGCCGCTGCTTAGTCCGCGAGCGCCAGCTCCAACCCCTGCTGGAGGCTGCTGACGGTCCGCAGCTCGCCCAGCCCGCGCTGCTGGCGGACCAGGGTCGGCGCGAAGCTGGCGCTGATTCCGGTCAGCACGACTTCGCAGCCGAGCAGCCGGGCCGCTTTGACCAGCCGCAGCAGCCCTTCGACGACGTCGCCGCTCACGTTCTGCTGGCCGGTCACGTCGATGATCAGCCTCGTCGCCCGCTGCTCGCTGATCGCCGCCAGCACGCTGCTGCGAATCTCCTGCATGCGAATTTTCGTCAGCGTGCCGACCAGCGGGCAGAGCAGCACTTGGTCCGCGACCTGGAGCACGGTCGCCGACAGCTCCTGGATCGCCGCCAGCAGGTGCTCCTGGTCGCGCAAAATATGCTCTTGCTCCTCCAGCAGCGCGTTTTGCTCCTCGGTGGTGTTGGCCAGCGCGTCGTTGGCTTTGGCCAGCTCGACGGCCTGGCGGCGGCTCTGGCGGTTGGCCTTCTCAAGACTGTCGGCGAAGAGATAGGTGATGATCGCCACGACCGAGAGCGTGAGCATCGAGACAATCGGCATGGGATCCATGCGCGTGGAGAGCGTGCCCACGATGAGCAGGGCCGTGACGACCAGCCCGCTCCGCGAGTCCAGCGTGAAGCTGGCGGTCAAGACCGGGACTGTCATCACGATGTAGGTTTCGTAGAGATCGATGGGGCGGAAGAGGATGAACGGGACCAGCATCATAAAGGCGATCAGTGTCGCGCTGGTGCTGTTGACCCAGCCGCGCCGGTTGGCCGCGAAGGCCGCGCCCACCACCGCCAGGACGCTCAACGTGCCGGCAATGCGCTCGCTGAGCTGGCCGCTCGCCGCATGGTAGAGAATGAGCAGGATGTCCATGGTTGCCATGCCAACCAAAATGATGGCAAGGATGCGGCCGCGCCGCGCTCGTTCTTGGTCGTCGGAGTGGATGTGTAGCAAGGACATCAGCGCCCCCTTGTCTGGTTCGAATGCTTCAGTACACGCCGATGACGGCATCGTAGAGGCCCAGCGCCGCCAGAATCGTGCTGCGGATGACCGGCACCGGCGCATAGAGCACCTTGCCGATCCACAGCTCGGGGTAGTGGCCCTGGAACGGCTGCTCATGAAGCAGCAGATAGGCCGCCGCCCGCCGCAGCGCCTCCTGGTCGATCGGCCCGACCTGCTGCTGGTAGTGCAGCAGCGCGATCAGCGTCATCGCGGTTTCCTCGGCGGTCGATCCGTACGAGCCCCAGCCCCCGTCGGGGTGCTGGGTGTGGATGATCCAGCCCACGGTCGCCTCAAGTTCGCCGGGAATGTAGCGGGACAGGATTAAGAGCGCTAGGCTAGTGGGATAATAAGCGGAAACGTGCCATTTGTCACTCCAGAACGAGCCGTATTTTCGCGAACGCAGCAAGTACCCTATGATCTTCTCTCGTACGCGCCGCTGATCCTGTTTCGGAAACAGCTCCAGCGCCTCCAGCACATGGAGGTTGGCGCTGATCGACGGGTCTTTCTCATAGTCATAGCAGGCGAAATGCTCGTTCCGCTCATACGATCGGAGAATCTTGGCGCTGACCCGGTGCCCCGCCCGATGGAGGCAGAGCGCCGCCAGCGCGGTATCATCAGAATCTGTCAGCGGCTCGAACGACGAGTAGCCGACGCCTTCGGATCGCCAAACTCGCAGCAGATAGTCGGTGTGCGGCTGGATGGAGGCCCGGTGCTGGAGCGTGAGCCGGGCGTAGTGAAGATTGGTCAGCATCCAGGCGCGGAGGAAAATATCATAGGGCGCGACGTGGGGCGCGCCGCCCTGGTGCGCCGCCAGCAGGTCGTCGATGTAGCGGGCGCTCTGCGGGTAGTCGCGGCGCCAGTTTGGGCTTTGGCTGAGCAAGAAGGCCGTCGCCGCCGGCGAGACCGCCAGCGAGCCGTTCGGTAGCAGCAGATGGCTTGCCGCCTCGGCGCGCCCGGCGACCAGCTCGCGGAACGCCTCCAGCGAGAACAGCGCGGTCGTCCGCTGGCTCAGCAGCGCGTCGGTCGGCAGCAGCGCCAGCTTCTTGGCCCGGGCTTGATTGATATGCTGGAACTGACGGTAGGGCACGTCGATCCCCAGCTCCTGGGCCTCCTGGAGCATCGCCGGCAGCAGCAGTTCGAAGCCGATCGTGGCGTGCGGGTCGTAGTGCAGCCGGCCGCAGTTCTGCCAGATGTAGCGCTCGCCGGCCTTGCGCTGCTGATGGTCTTGGACGCGGTTGCCGTGGCGCGCCAGCAGCAGCACCACCGCCAGCGTGGAGAGGATCCGGTCATGGAGATAATGCGGTTTGCCGCCCCAGGAGCCGTCGGGGTGTTGGCGCTCAAGCACCCACTGGAGGGCGTCGGGGTAGGCGAGGCTGCCGTCTTCGTTGGTCAGGCGGGCGACCCATGCAGTGTCGTAGGCGGTCGGCTGCATGGTTTGGGGCTGATTGAGCTGAAGCATTTCCTCGACGGCGAAATGCACATAGGCCGATTGTCGCATCCGAAATTCCTCGCATCGCTGGGGCGGATATTTTTGGCAGGGGCCGTCGCTCATAGTACACTACCCGAGGCCGCCTTGCTGGACGAATCTGCGCGGCCAGGAGGTTTGCGATGGAGCCCTTTTTGGCAACCGACATGCCCGACCGCGCCGAGTGGCTGGCGGCGCCGCGCGCGGCGATCCGGCAATTCGTCGCCAGCCGGACGGCGCCGCTGGTGATTGGCTGGCCCTTCAACGGCACCCGCCGCTGGTATTTTTGGCGCCAGCTCGCGGCGGGCGAGCAACGCG
>DASWWB010001198.1:0-8121 GCA_036406115.1 Herpetosiphonaceae bacterium | reverse complement strand
GCCGGCACGCCGGGCGTCGGCGCCGTCGGGATCGCCGTGCCCGGGGCGGGCGCGGGGGCCGCGCCGAAGTAGCGGGCGTAGAGATCGGGCGTCAGCGTGAAGTTGCGCTTGTTGATGGCGGCCGGGTCGAGCGTGCCGTTGGCGCGCACGTAGTCGGCCATCAGGTCGCGGACCTCGTTGGTCGACTGCCAGATGATCTTGCCTTCGCGGAACATCGGGAAGCCGCCGCCGCCGCTCGCGCGATAGTTGTTGATCGCGATCCGCAGCTTCTGGTCGGGGCGCACGTCCTGGCCGTTGATCTGGAGCTTGGTCAGGCGCTGGCCGGCGGGCTTGGTCAGATCATAGGCGTAGTCGACGCCGCTGTAGAGATCCCAGTTGTAGTCGCGGGCGTTCTCGGCCACGACGCCCTTGGGGTCGGCGGGCAGATTGGCCGGATCGAGCTGGCGGAAATACTCGGCGTTGCGCTCCAGTGCGCGGCGCAGAATGTCGCCGTTGATCTCCATCGCGTAGAGCGTGTTGTCGTAGATGTAGACGCTGTAGGCGTCGCGGATGGTCACCTGGCCGGCGGGGATCATGCCGGGGTCGGTGAAGATCGCCGCGAGCGAGATATCGACCGGGTAGCCAGCGGCGGCTGCGGCCTCGGTCTGGACCGTGTTGATCAGGTCGCCGAGCGGCCCGTCGAGGTAACGGGCCTTGGCGCCGCCGGAGAACTCGCCCTTGGCGGTGCCGATCGGCTGATTGATGTAGGCCAGGGTCTGGTCGTGGTACGGCTGGGCGATGGCGACGATCTCGGGATCGGGCTCGATGTTATTGACCGACAGGGTGGTCGCGTCTTTGCTGGCGACCTGCCACTTGCCGTCCTTCTGCTCGACCTGGACCGTCACTTTGCCGAGGACCCGGCCCCAGTACGAGGGCTCGGTGATCAGCACGCCGTTGATCACGGCCTTGGGCACGTTGAGGTGGGCGTGGCCGGCGAGGATGACATCGATCCCGGGGACCTCCTGGGCCAGGCGGATCGTGGTGTTCTCGCCGGGCAGCGAGCCGGCGTCGCCCCAGGTGGCGGGGTCGGTCAGCCAGGACTCGGGCTTGGCGCTGTCGCGGGGGATGCGCTCCCAGCCGATGTGCTGGGCCACGATCACGATCTCGGCGCCCTCGGCGCGCATCTGCGGCACGTATTTCTTGGCGGTCTCGATCGAATCATCGAAGCGCAGGCCGGCGATGTGCTGGGGCTTCTCCCAGTTGGGGATGGCCGGCGTCGTCAGGGCCAGCAAGCCGACCTTGACGCCCTTGACCTCTTTGATCACATACGAGCCGAAGGCCTCGCTGCCGTCGGCGTTGCGGATGTTGGCCGAGAGCAGCGGGAACTTGGCCTCGGTCCGGTAGCGGTTGAGCGCCTCGAAGCCGTAGTTGAACTCGTGGTTGCCCAGCGCGCCGAAATCGTACTTCAGCGCGTTCATGGCGGCGGCCATCGGGCTGGGCGCCTTGGTGTCGACGACGTTGTAGTAGTAGGCCAGCGGGGTGCCCTGGATGGTGTCGCCGGCGTCGAACAGCAGCAGCTCGGGATCGGCGGCCCGCTCCTGTTTGATCAGCGTGGCGACCTTGGAGAGGCTCCACTGCGCGGGGGCGTTGGCGTAGTAGTCCCACGGCATCAGATTGCCGTGGAGATCGCTGGTTTGCAGCAGCGTGATCGTGCGAGTGGTGTCTTGAGCGCTGGCGGGAACGGCGAAACCCAGCAGCAGCAGCGCGAGCGCCGCCATCCTGAGCAGACGTTGCAAGCCCATGAATCATCCTCCTGGTGAGAAATTCAGTGGCTCTGATTATAGCGGGCTTGCGCGGGGCGTCAAAGCAGGGTCAGGGATTGGGGATTGGGGATTGGGGATTGGGGCCCTGAAATGCTATTCCCCGGTCCCTGATCCCCAGCGAGCGGCAGCGAGCGCAGCCCCCAGTCCCCACTACGCGCCGCGCAGTGGCATGACGAAATACGCCCCGCGCTCGTCGTCGCCGCGCACGATCGGGTGGACGGCGAAGCCCATGGCCAGCTTGAGCTGCTGATTGGCCTGGTGCGCGCCGTCGCTGTGGGAGCGCAGTTGGTGGCAGCCGCGGGCGCGGGCGAAGCTGATCGCCGCCTCTTGCAGCGCCCGCCCCGCGCCCCGGCGGCGCCAGGCGGCGGGGACGCCGAAGGCCAGCACTTTGGCCTCGGTCAGCTCGGCGCCGGCCAGGGTGAGCGGCGGGCAGCCCATGTCGGGTCCGATCGGCTGGATCGCCAGCCGCAGGAAGCCGGCGATCGCCGCCCCGGCACCAGCCACCAGCAGATGCGAGCTGCGGTGGAAGTCGGCCCGGAAGGCGACCCAGTCGGCCTGGCCCTCGGCCTCGATCAGCGCCAGCAGCTCGGTCCAGCGCTCATGCTCCGGCGTCCACTCCTCGATTGACCAGCCGGCGGCTGGCTCGCGCATCATTCGCTCCTTGTCGCGTTGGGGCTGGCGAAACCCCGATCCCGCCCTCGCGGCCGTGGCGTCCGTGCTTGGTATGTGCGCGATGCCCGGTAGGTCTGTTGCTCATATGCCCGTTGCCTGGTGCGCTGTTATGCTTGAGAAGGTATGAGCCCTCCGCGTCTAAGATTACCCGCTTTCGCCACGGGGTTGCGCACGCGCCCGCCTGTTGCCGCTACCATCTCGCCAGCTTGGTCGATTATATCCGCTTCCGGGGCCGGCGAAACCCCGATCCCGCCCTCGCCGCGCCGATGTCCGCGCCTGGTGTGTGCCCGGTGCCCGGTGTGCTGTGCCCGGCTGCCTTCTGCGCGATGCGCGGTGCTGGGAGTCGAACCCATGCTGCCAAAGCACTTTGCGTCTAAGATTGCCCGCTTCCGCCACGGGGGTCTGCGCGCGCCCATCGCCGCCGCTACCTGCTCGCCGGCCTACTCCGCCAGCTCGGCGGTCCAGTTGACGCTTTGGATGGCCGTGTCCAGCTCGCGGTACTCCTTGGCCAGCAGATCCCGGCCGCGCTGGAGCTGGGCCAGGTCGAGGGTGGAGACCAGGCGGATCTCGGCGCCGCGCGTCCGCGTGTGCTGGGCGCCGACGGTGCGGATCAGGGCGTCGATCACGCCCATTCGCATGCGCAGCACGTCGCGGCGGGCGATGGCGGCGGTGACGGTCTGGCCGTCGGGCAGCGTCGCCTGGAGATTGGCGCGGTTGATCGCCACGATCAGGCTTTCCAGCCGATTGCTGACCTCGGCCAGCTCGCTTAGCAGCGCCGCCGGATCCTCGGCCGGCGCCAGCCCTTCCTGGACCAGGGCGGAGCGCTGGAGCCGATCGTTCAGCTCCTCGATCTTTTCCTGGGCAGCTTTGCGCTCGACCAGGGCTTCGGCCAGTTTCATGCATCCTCCTCGCCGGCGGCCGGCGCGTCAAACAGATAGACATTGAAATCGGCGACCGGCCGGTAGCCGATCTCCTGGTAGATGTGATTGGAGGTCGGGTTGCCCAGGTCCGTGAACAGCGTGCAGAAGGCTTTGCCGGCGTCGAGCTGGCGCTGGCTCAGCTCGGCCACCGCCGCCGCCGCGTAGCCCCGGCGGCGCCGATCGGGCGGCGTGTAGACCAGATTGATCGTGATCCCAGTGGTGGTGGGGCGGCCCCAGGCGGCCATGGAGACAATCTCGCCCTCATCTTCCCAGACGTGGAGCGCCCCGGCGTTGATCCGCGACTCGGCGACCTCGCGCGCCTCGACGGCCATGCCCTCGCCCAGCGCCTCCCGCTCGAAGGCCAGCACCCAGCCGGCCAGCAGATCCAGATCCTCAAGCGTCGCCGGGCGCAGCCGGCCGGGGACGGGCGGCTGCGGCGGCGTCACCTCGGTCAGCTTGAAGGTCCGCTCGCGCAGTTTCAGCCGCCAGGACTGGCCGGTCAGCGCTGCCCAGCGCCCGGCGAAGCGCTCGGCCAATCCGACCTCGCCCTGCGCCCCCGGCACCGGCCAGCCGCCGGCCAGCAGATCGCCGACCAGCAGGTCCAGCGCCTCGTCGCCAACCGCGCGGTCGCTCCAGACGCTGATGCGGTGGGGCGGCGTCATCATGGCCGCCAGCAGCGGGCCATGTTCGTCTTCGACCAGGGCGAGGTAGTAGGGATGGGGGTAGGGGCGCTCGGCGAGGCGGCGGGAGACGCCGAAAATGACGGCCGAGGTGACTTCGTCGCGTTCCAGGAACGGCTGGGCCAGCTCCAGGAACTGGCGGGCGTCGGAAAAACTGCGGATGGGCATCGGCGGCTCCTCTCGAATCTGGGCGCCGCACCCGGGGCGTGTCCGGTGGCGGCGGCGAACCAGGCTGTAGTATACTCGGCCCCGATCCCCGATCGAACCGCCATTGGACGCATATCACGACCAGGAGCGCGCAGTATGGATGTGATCTTTCAGCTTATCCCGCCGCGCCTGGCGGCGACCCTGCTCGGCCTCGCGTTTATCTACGCCGGCTGGTGGGGCAGCGGCTGGGCCTGGCAGGAGCCGGGCCGCTACAAGGACGCCCTGGGCGACGAGGGCGTGACGGTCGAGACGACGGTTTGGAACACCCGCGAGGGCACCAGCTCCAACAGCGAGGGCGAAAGCACCGTGGTGCGCTACGTCGAGGTCCAGTACGAGTACGAGGGCCAGGAGCACCAGGTCGAGCTGGTCTCCAGCGGCACGCCCTTCGCCGAGGCCCAGGAGGACGAGACCATCCCGTTCCGGCTCCATCCGTCGGATCCCGAGTTCCTGGTCCATCCCGACACCGATCCGCCCAGCGTGCTGCTGCGCAGCATCCCGATCCTGCTGGCCTTCCTGGTGGGCGGCCTGATCGTGCTGGGCGTGATCATCTCCTTCTTCTGACGCCGCAGCTCCTCATCCTGGCCGGGCCGGCGCCGGAACGATTGCGCAACCGGCGTCGTCAGGCTGGTAGCTGATCCGCCGCGCCGGCCCGGTTTCGCGCTGGCGCCGCGCACCGATCAGCACAGCGAGGATGCGCCGCTCGCCGCCTTCGCGGCCTGGGCGACCGGCGGGGAGTGAGATCCCGCCGCTGCGATGCGTTGTTTTGTAGCAAGAATGAGGAGATGGTATGCGCCACCGCTCGCGAATTGTCCTGCTCAGCGTGGTGTTGGCCGGCTGCGGCGTCCAGGAATCCCCCGCCGCGCCCTCAGCCGCCAGCGGCGCCCCGCTCCTGGACGGCCAGCCCGCCCTCACTGACACTCCGACCGCCGCCCTATCCCCGTCCCCGTCGGCTCCGCCCGCCAGCCCCGAACTGTCGCCCTACCCGCCGCGCCGCGAACCGCCGGCCGGCGCCGAGCTGCCACCCTACCCGCCGCGCCGTGATCCGCTGACGCCGGTGACGATCTATCCGACGCCCGATTTGTCGCGCGGACGGGACACCTCGACGCCGCCGACAGTGTTTGTGCTGCCGTCGGCGGCGCTGCCCGCCGATCGCGTCTGGATTGCCACCCAGCAGCTGTTGTCGATCGGCGGCGATGGCTCGGCGCTCAGCTTCGAGCTGCCGCCCGAGCTGCGCCTCTACGGCGAGACTCGGCGCTTCGACAACCTGATCGCCCGGCAAGGCAAGCCGCCGGTCGGCGTCTTCACCGGCGGGCCGGAGGGCATGTGGCATCTGGCCGATCCCGCGAGCGGCGCGACGATTGAGCTGCCGATCATCGGCAGCTCGCCGCCGCATGGCATCGCCGGCGCCGATCCGGACCAGCTGCTGCTGACCGATCCCGAGGGCTCCTCGAACAAGCTGCGTATGGCGCGGGTCGACCTGGCGGCCGGCACGGCGACCTATTTGGAGGTGGCCGAGCAACGGATCGCCTGGGGCGATGTGGTCGCCTGGCGCGAGCCGATCGCCTATGTCGCGGCGGGCAATCCGGGCGGCGACGGCCCGCGCCAGCTGTGGCGGGTCGATCTCAGCCAGTCGCCGCCGACGGCCGCCGAGCTGTTCGAGCTGCATCCCCTGGGTCGGATCGAAGCCGATCAAGCCCGGGGCCTGCTGCTGGCGCGCAAGGCCGGCGCGCCGAACGCCACGCTGATCGACGTGGCGACGGGCGCCGAGGAGGAGCTGCCGGTTCCGGGCGGCGTCTTTTCGCCGGACGGCGCGCTGATCGCCGCGCTGCGGCCGATGGCTGGCGCCGACGGCAAGGAGGAGCTGGTTGTCTACGATCGCGCCGCCCGGACCGAGCGGGTGCTGGCCGCCGATCTGCCCGCCGACAGCCACTTGCCGCCGCTCTGGTTCCGCTCTGGGAGCGCGGTGCTGCTGGTGCCTGCGGGCATCGGCGAGGGCCGCGGCGCAGTGGTCACCCAGTTTTGGCTCGGCGGCCGCCAGCAGCGCCAGCTCTTTGTCGAGGGCGCGCTCCAAGTCGCGCCGCTGGACGATGATCATCTGCTGGAGCTGCGCCCCAACTATCTGGAGGCGCCGGCGCTTGACGGCGGCCAGCCGGCGTTCGCCAGGACGCCGCTCGCCAGCGCCGGCGAGATCGTCTACGTGCCCTGAGCCGCGCCGCCGGCCGCGACCTGTTTGAGAGGAGGAAGGCTGATGCGCCACCGCTATCGAATCGCCCTGCTCGGCCTGTTGCTGGCCGGCTGCGGCGTGCAGGATGTTCCTACTCAGTCGCCCGTGACCAGTGGCGCCGGCCAGGCGGCCGCCACGGCGCCGGGAACCGCCGCGCCCGCGACGGTTCCTCGGCGCGGCGCTAATCCGTCGGCGCTGGACCGGCCCTACCCGGAGCCGGCGCTGAACGGCTACCCGGCGCCGGTGGCCGAGGGGCCGCCGCCCGCCATCCCATCGACGCCAGCGACGGCGCTGCCCCTCGACCGCATTTGGTTTTTCGGCGAGCAATTGCTGGCGGTCGGCGGCGATGGCTCGGCGCTGCGCTTCGAGCTGCCGCCGGAGTCGCCGTTTGGCGGCGGGCACCGGCATTTTTATCAGCTGATCAGCAGGCAGGCCATGCCGCCGGTGGGGATTGTCCAGGGGGCGGCGGAGGGCGCCTGGTATTTGATCGATCCGGCGACCGGCGCCGGGATCGATCTGCCGATCGCCAGCGCCGTGCCGCCGCATGGGCTGGCCGGCGCCGATCCCAATCAATTCCTGCTCCAGCGCCATCCCGACGATTTCGCGGCCGACGCTGACAAACTGGTGCTGGCGCGGGTCGATCTGGCGGCGGGCGCGGCGACGGCGCTGGAGGTGCCCGAGCCGCGGATCGCAAAGGGCATCGTGGTGGCCTGGCGCGACTCGGCGGCCTACGTGGTCGCCAGGGAGCGGCCGGACGGCAGCGGCGCGACGCTGCTGTGGCGGGTCGATCTGGCAGCGACCCCGCCGGCGGCGACCGAGCTGTACCCGCTGATCAACTACAGCGCGGCCGATCAGATTCGCAGCCTGCTCCAGGTGCAAAAAGCCGGCGCCGACAAGGCCACGCTGATCAATGTGGTCTCGGGCGCCGAGGAGGAGCTGCCGATCCCGGTCGGAACCTTCTCGCCGGATGGCGCGCTGATCGCCGTGCTGCGGCCGGTGCCTGTCGATCCGAGCCAGGAGGAGCCTTCGCCGACGCCGCACGAGGGAGGGGGATTGGCGTCCCTTCCTGTGCCGCGTACTTCAGGCAAGGAGGAGCTGGTGGTCTACGATCGCGCCGCCCGGACCGTGCGGGTGCTTGCCGCCGATCTTCCCGCCGGCAAACAGCGCATCGAGGCCTGGTTTCGCTCAGGGGCCGCGCTGCTGCTGACATCCACCGAGCTGAACGGGGCCGAGTCGCGCACGGAGATCGCCACGCAAATCTGGCTCGACGGCAGCCCGGCGCGGCAGCTGGAGCAGGAGGATCCCTTCGGCGTGACCTTCACGCCGCTCGATCGCGATCACGTGCTGGCGATGCGCCACAGCGAACTGTCGGCGCCCGCGTTCGGCGGCGCGGCGCCCGCCTTCGCCCCGGTGCCGCTCGCCAACGCCGGCTCGATCGTCTACGTGCCCTGAGCCGCGCCGCCGGCTTCGAGCTGTTTGAGAGGAAGGAGTTATGATGCGTCACCGCTATCGAATCGCCCTGCTCGGCCTGCTGCTGGCCGGCTGCGGCGTCCCGGAGTCGCCGGCCGCCGGCAATCCTGCTCCCGCCGCCCGCCCGGCCTACGCGCCGCCCGTCC
>DASWWB010001197.1:0-3047 GCA_036406115.1 Herpetosiphonaceae bacterium | reverse complement strand
GGCACGAACAGCTGCACGGTCCGCGGCTCGGCGGCGTCCGGCAGCGCGACGGTCCTGCCGTCGGGGAAGGCCACCGTCGCGGCGACCGGCGCGCCGTCGGGATGGGCCGCCAGCAGCGTCACCGCCGCCACCCAGGCCCCGCGCCCGACATACGGCACCCGCAGCGCCGCCTCGCCGGTCGTCCAGCGGAACGAGCGCTCGCTGCCGGCGATGGTTTCGGCCGGCGAGAAGTTGCCCGTCAGGTAGGGCGGGTCGTAGTAGTCGCCCATGACTTGGCGCCACTGCGGCCGGAACTGGTAGGCCAGGCTCGCCAGCAGCAGCACCCACAGCGCCAGCCCTGCCGCCCCGGCCAGCCACCGGCGCAGCGCGGGCACGCTCAGCGCCCACGGGTCGTCGCTCACGGATTGCGAAGGTGAAAGAGTGCTCATTGACACACAAACGCTGGTCGCACAGGCAGACCAGCGCCTCTTTAATGCTCAGATTGGCCCTATTATAGTCAAGACGAAGGCTTTTGCAACCGAGTGAGGATGCGGGATCAGGGATCAGGGATCAGGCCGGACGGGAAAAATGCGGGCGGGGCCAGGGATCAGGGGGAGCGCCACGGCAACCAGCCGCCACCCCTGACCCCTCATTCGAGGCGCATCCCAGCATCGGCGCCGCCAAGCGATCAGGGGGAGCGCCACAGCAATCCGCCGCCGGCCCTGACCCCTGACCCCTGATCCCTATCTCAGTTCGAGCGAATCTCCCCGCTGAACGGCAGCAGGTAGCCGAGCGGCGTCGGCAGCCGGCGCGCCCAGGACGATTCGCTGTGCGAGCCGTTGGGATCGTAGACGTGGAGCAGATCGGCGCCGCTGGCGTAGCCGTCGGCCAGCAGGGCGTCGCGGAAGCGGGTGGTCTGGGGCGCGCCGTCGTTGTTGGCGCCGGCGTCCAGGTAGAAGCGCGCCGGCTTCTTGCCCGCGAAGGTCTCGACGGTTTGGGTAAACTCCTGGCCGTCCCACCAGAAGCTGCTCGACATGCAGCCGACCGCGCCCCAGACCGCCGGCCGCGTCCAGCCGGCGTAGCAGCTGACCAGCCCGCCCAGCGACGAGCCGATCATCAGCGTGTCTTGGGCCCCGGCCAGGGTGCGGTAGTTGGCGTCGACGTAGGGCTTGAGCGTGTTTTGCAGGAAATCGAGGTAGGCGTTGGCGTTGCCGCCGCCGTAGCCGGGATCGACGCTCGGCGTGTACTCGCTCATCCGGCCGGCGGTGTTGTAGACGCCGACCACGATCGCCTCGCGGACGCCGCCCTGGAGCACCAGCCGGTTCATCGTCTCATCGACCTGCCACTCGACGCCGCCGAACGCGGTCTGGGCGTTGAACAGGTTCTGGCCGTCGTGCATGTAGACCACCGGGTAGCGCTTGGCCGGGTTTTGATCGTAGCTCGGCGGCAAATAGAGCATCACCGTGCGCTGGTTGTTGAGCTGCGGCGAGAAGACGTTGCTGACAGTCGCCAGCCGGCCGTTGACCGCGTTGAAAAACGGATAGACGTGGACGGCGCGCGGCGGGCCGGCGGTGACGCTGTAGTTCGCGCCCACCGACCAGCGGCTGTCGTTGACCAGCACCTTGAACTCGAAGGCCGCGAGCGTCGCCGGCGCCTCCCACACCCAGACGTTGCCGCTGGTCCAGGTCATGGGCTTGCCCGCGCCCCAGCTGAGCGGCGCCGCGCTGCCGCGGATGCTCAGCGAGTTGCCCCAGCCGGTGTCGTAGTGGACATAAATTTTCACCGGCTGGGTCTGGGCGCTCAGCCGCCCGCCGCCGAGCAACGCCCACGCCAGCGCCAGCAGCGCCGCCATCCGCCATCCGATCGTTCGCCGTTGAACACGCATCGCCTCAAGCCTCCTTGGATCGCATCGGGTTGTGTCGGGGGAGTATACCAATTTTTAATGGATGCGCTAGGGTGAGTTTTTTAGGGATCAGGGGTCAGGGATCAGGCCGAACGGCGAAGCAGCGGGCGCGGCCCAGTCTTTGAAGTCCCTCGATGGCTTCAAGCTGTCTCCGGCAGCCATAAGCCTGACCTGATCCCTGTCCCCTGGCCCCTGGCCCAACTTGACAAGCCGCCCCAATGGCCGTATCCTATCAAGCACGCAGATGGCTCCGTAGCTCAGTGGATAGAGCGTTTGCCTCCGGAGCAAAAGGTCGCGTGTTCGAATCACGCCGGAGTCGCCAAATGCGCGAACGCCTCCCAGATTGTCTGGGAGGCGTTCGTCATGTCCGGAAATCTTACTTTTCGAAGAAGGGGAACAGGCTTTTCTTGACCTGTGGGTTTTTGGCCTGCTCGGCGCGGCGGGCGGCCAGCCAGACGTGGACGATGCGCTGGACGGCGGTCAGGTTCGTGAAGACGGCCAGGATCCAGAGCGCGGTCATCATCCAGCCCGAGACCAGGCCGAAGGCCAGCAGGATGACGCGCTCGGGGCGGCCGAGCCAGCCGGTCTCGCACTCGAAGCCCAGGCCTTCGGCGCGGGCGCGGGCGTAGCTGACCATGATCGAGCCGAGGATGGCGCTGTAGACCAGGCCGATTGCGAGCAGATTGTCGCTGCCCGCGTGAATCTGATAGTGGATCAGCAGACCGAAGAACACCACCGCCTCGCTGTAGCGGTCCATGATCGAGTCGAAAAAGGCGCCGAACGGGCTGGCCTGGTCGGTGGCGCGGGCCAGGGCGCCGTCGAGCATATCGAAAAAGCCGGCGGCGAGCAGCAGCAGGCCGCCCGCGAACAGGCTGCCGTTGGCGAGCACCGCTGCCACGCCCATCGTCAGCAAGAAGCCGATCAGCGTGACCATATTGGGGGTGAGGCCCAGGCGACCCAGCGTCGGGCGCACGATCCGCTGGAGAATTTCCCGGCTCCAACGCTTAAAGTTTGAGCTGAACATGCCGTTCCTCCTCAACGATGACGCCATTCAGACCATCAGGTCCGCGTAAAATTGGAGAACCCGGGCGGCGACGCGGTCCCAGGCGTACTCTTGGGCCTTGGCGCGCCCGTGCTCCGCCATGCGTTGGCGGGCCGTCGAATC
>DASWWB010001196.1:0-3134 GCA_036406115.1 Herpetosiphonaceae bacterium | reverse complement strand
CCCCGTCGAACAGCTCGCGATCCAGCAGGGCGGCCAGCGCCTCAAGCGCGGCGGTGATCATGGCTGGCCCGCCTCGGTCTCGCGCGCCAGCTCCTCCTCCAGCACCTGGACCGCCCCGCTGATCCGCAGCATCGTCACGTTGAGCTGCTCGCGCTGGCGGTCGAGGTCCGCCAGCATTTTCTGGCCTGCCTCGTATTCTTGCTTGAGCGCCGCCAGGCGCTGCTCCAATTGCTCCCGCATCGCAGTTCTCCGCTAGTAGCCGATGGCGATCCAGTTGATATCAGTGTAATAGAGCTGGGTGTCGCCCCAGCAGCTGAGGGTGATGGTGAAGCCGTTGGCCGACTCGCCGCTGTGCTTGACCTCGACCCGGGTGTTCCAGTCGCGCTGCACGTCGAGCTTGGCCAGGGCGACCAGGATCGTCGGCGTGGCGGTGAAGCCGCTCAGCGTGATGTACTGGCTTTTGTTGACCGCGCCTTTCATCCCGTCGAACCAGATGCGCCCGCTGGCCATGCGGACCGCCGAGCGCTGCTCGCTGCCGTTGCTGAAGCGCAGGGCGCCGCCCAGCGCCAGGGTGGCGTTGACATCGACCTGGCCGTCGTGGCGGACGGTCAGCACCGGGTTGACTGCGCCAGGCGTGTTGCGGGTGTGGCCGAGCGCCACGCCGCTGAAGCCGCCGACATCGACCCGGTCGGTGCTGTTGTTCCACTCGACCACATCGTACTGATCGGCGGTGTTCTGGCGGAGGAAGATCGGGCTGCCGTTCATGTGGAGCGGCCCGTGGACCTCCAGCTTGTTGGCGGCGTTGGGGCTGGCGGCGCCGATCGCCACGTTGCCGCCGCTCGGGTTGAGGAGCACGGCGCCGGCGCCCTTGCTGGCGATCGTCAGCGACTGGTCGGCGGCCGAGCTGGTCGCGCTGAGGCTGCCGGCGCCGACGCTGACACCCCTAGTGACATTGTTGGCGACGGCGGTCACGCTCAGGCTGCCGCTGATCTCGACCTGGCTGTCCTGGCGGACGGTCAGCACAGCGTTGACGGCGCCGGGCGTGCCGCGGGTGTGGCCGAGCGCCACGCCGTTGAAGCCGCCGACATCGACCCGGTCGGCGCTCGTGTTCCACTTGACCACGTCGGACTGATCGCCGACGCCCTCGCGCAGGAACAGCGAGCCGCCGTTGAGATGCAGGTTGCCGTGAACCTCCATGCGATTGGCGCCGGCGCCGCCGACGACCTTGAGCGGGCCCTGGAGCGTGTCGCCGCCGGAGCGATTGACCTTGGCCCGGCCCAGCTCCTCGGTCTCCTTGCCCAGCGCGTTCCAGTCCGCCGAGCGGATGATGTCGCCGCTTTTCTTTTCCTGGTGGTTATAGGCCATACGCCGGTCTCCGCGCTAAAACGTAATATCCCAGATCAAGGTCAGCTTGAACTTATCGGACTTGGTGATGGTGTCGAAGGTGACGCGGTTGTACATCACGCCGTCCTCGGTGAACAGGGCGGCCTCGCGCAGCTGGCCGTTGCAGTCGGCCTCGCCCAGCTCGCCGGTCAGGCGCAGGGCGATGCGCTGCTGGTTGGCGCCGTCGGTGGTTTGCAGCTCCTCGATGGTCTTGATCGGCGTCGAGCCGATCGGGCCGAGCAGATTGGTCTGGCTGGCCTGGAACGGCTCCTGGGAGGAGCCCAGCTTGATCAGCGAGACGCGCTGGATGGTGTCGCCGCGCTTGTTTTGATTGAACAGGCGGGCCACCAGCCCCCTGCCGCCAAGGGTGATCGCGTTGCGCGCCCGGGTCTCGGCCACCAGCCGGTCGGCCCGGTCATACTGGCGGATGGTCAGCTGGCCGGCGATCTGGAGATCATCTGTGAACATAGGGCGTGTCCTCTAGGCAAAGGTGTTCAAACTGTCGAAGGCGGTGTAGTCCAGCCGCCCGCTGAGGACCAGCTGGTCCTCGATCGCGTGATCCTCGGCGGCCTGCTGGCGGCTCTCGATCCGCGGCGGCTGGTCGGCGAGGCCGTGGCTCTCGGCTAGCAGCTTGCCGCGGGCGACCAGGGCCAGGCTGTCGCGCTGGTCGTGGTCCTCGGCGAAATCCTGCTTGTAGGCGACCATCGCCCGCACCCCGGCGGCCTTGACCCGATTGACCAGCGGCAGAATCTGCTGGCGCGGGTGGTCGCCGCTCTCCTCGAACTTATCGGTGAAGCCCGGGATGTGCCAGGGACTGGTGACGGTGAACACGCCGTAGGTCAGGGTGAGCGAGGAGACCTCCAGCCGCACCGCCGGCTCGTCGGGCACGAACACCGCCTGGTCCCACTGATCGTCGGCGGTGTCGAACGCCCCGGTCGGCAGAATCTGGCCGTCGGGCAAGGCCGCGTCAGCGAGGAAGCGCCAGCGGGTGGTGCCGGCCCGCAGCGGCGGCAGCTGGCCGATCAGCTGCTCGGCCGGCGCCAGGCCGTTGCGCAGCGCTCGCCCGCGCTCGATCGTGAGCCGGTCGCCGGGCGCCAGCCGGCCCGGGAACAGCACGCTGGCGCCGGTTTGCTGATCGATCAGGCGCAGGTTGGCCAGCCCCGGCAGCCCCCCGGCCAGCATCGTGATCGCGATCTGGGGCGCCTGGTCGCCGAGGTTGGCCGCCCGCACCTCGACCAGCCCCGAGAGCCTGACCGGCCCGTCGAAAAAGACCGCGCGCTGCGGCACGTACTCCTCGATGTCGATCAGTGCGCGGGCGGCGCGCACGGCGGGATCGGCGCCGATGATGCCCAGGTTGGCGGCGACGATGTCGAGGATGCCCTGGCGGGTGGCGGCGCCGCGCCGCAGCACGCTCATCAGGCCCTGGAGCCGCTCGCGGTAGGGCGCGTGGCTGGGCTCGACGGCGTAGGGCCAGGCCGCCTCCAGCGCCAGCCGGTTGAGCCGGGCCAGCTCGGGGAAGCGCTCGCGCAGGGCCGGCCAGCCGCCGGGCTCCTCTGCCAGCTCGGGGAAGCGCTCGGGCTGGGCCAGCTCGGGATCGTCGAGCAGTCGGTTCAGCTCATCAGCCAGCAGGGCGCGCAGCTCGGCGGCGAGCGGGATGCGCCGGGGGACCAGGCCCCAGGGCCGGCGCCCGGCCTCCCAGCCGAGCGCGGCCTCCAGGACCAGCCGGTTGAGGCGCATCGCGTCAGCCGCCA
>DASWWB010001195.1:0-4901 GCA_036406115.1 Herpetosiphonaceae bacterium | reverse complement strand
CGCGACTGGGCGGCGGCGCTGGTGGCGCGGCCCGACGGCTGGGCGGTCCTCGACACCGAGACCACCGGCACCCACAGCGGCGCCGAGGCGGTCGATCTGGCGGTGATCGCCCCCGACGGCACGCCGCTGTTCGAGAGCCTGATCCGCCCGCTCGGCCGGGTCCAGCCCGGCGCCGCCCGCGTCCACCGGATCAGCTCGGCCCAGCTGCGCCAGGCGCCGTCGTTCGACGAGCTGTACCCGCTGCTGAGCGAAGCGCTGCGGGATCGGATCATCCTGGCCTACAACGCCGATTTCGACGCCAGGATCCTCAATTTCTGCTGCGCCCAGGCCGGGCTGCCGGCGATCGAGGCCGAATGGGGCTGCGTGATGGAGGCCTACCAGGCCTACGCGCCGGGCCAGCGTTACAATCTGCGCGCCGCCTGCGCCAGCTTCGGCCTCGCCCCGGGCAGCCACCGCGCCGCCCCCGACGCCGTAGCCGCCCTGAACGTGCTGCGCGCCATCGCCGGCCAGCCGCCCGTCATTCAAGCGGCTGCGGACGCCGCCGCTTGAACAGGAACATCAGATGGGCCGTGGCGCCATGCCCGCGGTCCACATCGATGGTATTCACCAGCTCCCAGCCCTCCGTCCCCGCTTGGTTCAGCAGCGCGGTCAGCGCCGCCTGGTCGATTCGCGGGCCGAAAAAGCCGCGCACGTCGATATATTCGGTGTGATATTCCCAGCGCTCGGCCCGGGCGCCGCTCCATAGGTTCTGTTTCATCCGTCGCCTCCTTGCGCCTCTGTTGCCTCGGTCCCTTAGCGCGAACCGTGCCAGCGGACTCAGGCGTGCGCCGAGGGCGCGATTGACAAGCCTCCCCGCCAGCGCGTACAATAACACCACTGATGCGTGGTGACATATGAACGATGAGCGTTTGCTGGATCAACTGACGGAGCTGGGGCTGAGCCGCTACGAGGCGGCGACCTACGTCTGCCTGCTCGGGCGGGAGTCGTTTTCGCCGGCCCAGGTGGCGACGCACGCCGGCGTGCCGCGCCAGCGCATCTACGATGTGCTGCAAAGCCTGGCGGCCAAGGGCCTGGCCCATGAGCGGCACAACACCCGCCGCACCTATCTGGCGGTGCCGCCGGAGCGGGCGCTGCGGGCGTTGCTCGCCGAGCGCCGCGCCGCCGCCGAGCGCGAGCTGGCCGAGGCCGAGCTGCTGACCGAGCAGCTGATCGCCGCCACCCAGCCGCGCTACGCCGCTGGCAGCGCCGAGGACAATCCCCTCGACTACATCGATGTCCTGGCCGATCCGCGCCAGATCGCCGCCCGCGCCCTCGCGCTGTCGCGCGAGGCCGAGCGCGAGATCCTCGTGTGCTTCAAGCGCCCGCTGGTCTCGTCGCTTGAGGATAATCTGGCCGAGGTCGCCGAGCCGCGCTCCCGCGGCGTGCGCTACTGCGCCCTCTACGAGCTGAACGCCCTCGCCGACGACGAGCTGCGCCCGTTCCTGGAGGCGGCTCGCGCCCACGGCCAGGAGCAGCGCTTCGTCCCCGCCCTCCCGATCAAAATGAATCTTTTCGACGAGCGCGCCGCCCTGGTCTCGCTCCAGGACCCGCTCACCGGACGCGCGTCGGTCACGGCGCTCGGCCTCACCCATCCCTCCCTCGCCAGGACGCTCAAAAAATCCTTCGAGGCGTTTTGGAACGAAGGTCAATCGCATGTCTGATGTTGCTCAGAAAGGACGGCTTTCAATGGCGATGCCACAGGTTGAACGCACAACCGAGTCCACTGACGATCCGCTGGCCCTGCGCGGAATCGACTACATCGAGCTGTATGTCGGCAACGCCCGCCAGGCGGCCCATTTTTACTGCTCGGCTTTCGGCTTCAAGCAGATCGCCTACGCCGGCCTCGAAACCGGCGTCCGCGACCGCGTCTCCTATGTCCTGGAGCAGCGCAAGATCCGCCTGGTGCTGACTGGCGCCTTCCACTCCGACTCGCCGATCGCCGAGCATGTCCGCAAGCACGGCGACGGCGTCAAGGATATTGCGCTGGAGGTGGCCGACGCCGCCGCCGCGTTCGAGGCCGCCGTCGCCCGCGGCGCCGAGCCGGTCATGGAGCCGACGGTGCTGGAGGGCCAGAAGGGCCGGATCGTCAAGGCGACGATCAAAACCTACGGCGAGACGGTTCACTCCTTCATTCAGCGCGACGAGTACAAGGGCGCGTTCATGCCCGGCTTCCACCGCACCTCCGCCCCCGTCACGTTCGCCGAGACCGGGCTGGCCGCCGTCGATCATATCGTCGGCAACGTCGAGCTTGGCAAGATGGACGAGTGGGTCAATTTTTACGGCAAGGTGATGGGCTTCTCGCAGCTCCAGCAGTTCACCGACGACGATATCTCGACCGAATACAGCGCCCTGATGTCGAAGGTGGTGCAGAACGGCAGCGGCAGGATCAAGTTCCCGATCAACGAGCCCGCCGAGGGCCGCAAGAAATCGCAGATCGACGAGTACCTCGATTTCTACGAGGGCCCCGGCGCCCAGCACATCGCGGTGATCACCCCCGATATCATCAAGACTGTCCGCCAGCTGCGCGCCAACGGCATCCAGTTCCTGCGCACCCCCGACTCGTACTATGAGATGCTCGGCCAGCGCGTCGGCGCGATCGAGGAGGACATGGCCGAGCTGCGCGAGCTGGGCATCCTGGTCGACCGCGACGAGGAGGGCTACCTGCTCCAGATCTTCACCAAGCCGCTCCAGGACCGGCCGACGATGTTCTTCGAGATCATCCAGCGCAAGGGCAGCCGCGGCTTCGGCGCCGGCAACTTCAAGGCCCTGTTCGAAGCGATCGAGCGAGAGCAGGAGAAGCGCGGAAACCTGTAGCCCGCGAGGACATGTTTGCCCAACGACGACGGGGACGCTTGCGCAAGCGTCCCCGTCGTCGTATCTTTTGCACTTTGATGATCGCGCTTTTGCCAGGAGGCCCCGATGTATCAGCCGCCGCCGCCGCTGCCGCCGAAAGGCCGCCCTGGTGGCGGGAGCTGTGGCGTCCGCCCCGCCAGCACGCCGATGATTGGCGCGGGCTGTTTCTCGTGGCCGCCGGCAGCGTCGCCGTCGTGGCCGTCTCAGTCTCCCAGATGCGCGCCGAGCCCCTGTTCTTTCCGATGCTCCTTTTGGCGGTCGGCGGCCTGGTTGCCGGCCAGCTGGCGGAGGTCCTGCCGCCGGCCTGGCGCCGCCCCGCCGGCGTGCTGCGCGCGCTGCGCCTGCTCACCTGGGGCGGCGCCGCGCTCATCCTCCTCGGTGCGGCTGCGGCAAATTCTTGATTCTGCCGGCGCGGCCATCCAGCGAAGCCTGTCAAGCTGCTCCTAGCTGGCGCCGCCGGTGGCGAAGGCGATGCCCTGCTGCAAGGTGCCGCTGGTGACGATGCCCGAGAGATCGACGCCGAGCCCGACCAGCAGCTGGGCCACCTCGGGCCGGATGCCAGTCAGGATGACGGTGGCGCCGAGCAGCCGCACCGCCTGGGCGGCGCCGATCAGCGCGTTGGCCACCTGGGTGTCGATCATCAGCACGCCGGTGATGTCGACGATCGCGTAGCGGGCGCGCAGCTCGGCGATGCCCTGGAGCAAGTTGGACATCACCTGGCCGGCGCGCTGCGAATCGACCGTGCCGATCAGCGGCATAATCACGATGTCCTGGGTGAGCGGGATGAGCGGTGTCGACAGCTCCTCCAGCATGCCGCGCAGCCGGGCCTCGGTGGTTTGCAGCTCCTGGGTTTTGCGCTGGATCTCGGCCTCGCGCTCGCGCTCGTCGGCGGCCTTGCGCTCGCGCCGCAGCCGGGCCAGCTGCTCCTCGATCGTGGTGTCGGCGGGATAGAGCCGGAACGCCATGGCCGGCTCGCCGTCCTCCCGGGCGACCGGCTGCTCGTCGGCCCAGCAGCGCCGGCCGAAGGCGTGGGTGAAGATGCCGATCAGCTTGCCCTGGAGGAACGGGCAGCCCCAGCTCAGCGGGCTGCCCTGCTGCATGCGCAGCTCCCACGGGTTGCGCACGACCACCAGCGCCGTCCCCGCCGCCGGATCGTACTCCGGCATCTCGAACGCGCCCCAGCCGGCGGCCGCGACGGCGGCGCCCCAGGCCAGGAAGCCCTCGGCGAAGGTGCTGCCCAGCGCCGTCACCATCGCGTTGTAGTCCTCGTCGGTGCCGAGGCTGGCGTTATGGGCCAGCAGCAGCCGGAACACCGGCACGCCGACCTCCTCGGCCAGCGGGCGCAGCACATTGAGCAGCGATGGGTTGAGCCAGAACAGCGCCGCCGACAGGCCGAAAAACGACAGGCTGCCGGCGTCCGGGCGCCATTCGAAGGGCACGTTGTTAAGGGTGAGCTGGTGGACGTTCGGCGAATCTTCTTGCGGCATATGAGTCTCCTGCGCCGGCTGGCTGGCAGCCTGTCGGGTTCCTGGGCTGATTGATGAATAGAGCTGATGGGAGTTGGTGCTGGCTCTGGTCTCGCCGCCATTATCCCATCAATCAGGCCCGGCGCAAGCGGCCCGGTCGGGCCGGCGTACCAGCGCCATTGGTACGCCCCTGGTTCGTGCCGCTGCGCGGAGCGCCGCAATCCCTCGTCGCCTGCCAAATCCCTCGTTGCTTGAGTCCGGTTATGCTGTAGAATGAAGCCGGGCCGCCGCCCGGGATTGCGGCGCCCCGCCTGGCGCGCCGCTGTGTTGCCGCCGCGCCCGCCCGGTCCCATCCGCCCCGGTTTGAGTCACTGGTGCGAGGGTTCCATGAAGCACGTGTTCGCTCCCGCCACAGCCCTGCTGGACCGGCTGCGCTATCCCCAGAAGTTCGCCCTGATTTCGGTTATTTTCACCTTGCCGCTGGCCATCGCGCTGGTGTTTCTGCTCAGCGAGCTGCGGGCGCGGGCCGCCGACACCCGAACG
>DASWWB010001194.1:0-3271 GCA_036406115.1 Herpetosiphonaceae bacterium | reverse complement strand
CACCAGGCGGCCTTGCCGGCGAACACCGGCGCGCCCCAGCGCTGGTCGGCGTTGTCGCGCTCGTCGAACAGATCGTGGGATTCCTCGATCGCCGCCCACGGGCTCCACTCCTCGCCGTCGGCCGAGGTGCGGACGGAGATCGTGAGCGTGGCGGAAAACGGCACATCGGCGCGCCAGGAGACAAGGAGATCGCTGAAGGGGATGACCTGCTGCGGCGGGGCGAGATAGGCGCCGCCGCCGTTTTCGGCGGTGAGGCCGTCGCCGGCGGGGCGGGTGCGGTCGTGGTCGCCGGCCGCGAGGGCTGCGGCGTCGAGCACGGTTTCCTGGGGCTCAAGCGAACGGGTCGGCTGCGCGGCGGTGGCGGAACGGAACATCCAGGCACCGGCGATTGCCAGCAAAACAATCAGCAGAACAGGCCAGCGGCGCATATGCATCTCCCTCAGTCAGAAAAAGTGGATGCATGCAGCCTAACATAACGGGACTACGAGGCAAGCTCGTAAAGATAACAGGAAGATGACAACGGGGCGGTTTTCAGGGAGCTGTCAGTTTTAGGGTCAGGGGTCAGGGATCAGGGGTCAGCAGTGGTTTTGCCGCCGCGCTTTAATCTCGGTAGCGCCCGGCATCCCTCCGTCCGGCCTGACCCCTGACCCCTGATCCCTACCTCAGCGTCTCCTGCTCCACGTCCTTGCCGGTCGCCAGCAGCTCGTTGATCTTGCTTTCGAGCTTCTCGCTGGAGAAGGGCTTGGAGATCACGTGGTTGCCCATCTGGCGCAGCGCCGCCTGGGTCGACGGGCTCATCGTGTCGCCGGTGACGAACACCACCTTGCGCGCCAGGGCCGGGTTGCGCTCCTGGATGGCGCGGTAGAGCTGGAAGCCGTTCATGCCGGGCATTTTCACGTCGGTCAGGATGAGATCGAACGTGTACTGGGCGATGGCCTGGAGCGCCTGCTCGCCGGTGTTGGCGACCGTCACCCGGTGGCCGAGATCGCTGAGCAGCCGGCGCACGAACTCGCAGACGCCCTCCTCGTCGTCCACCACCAGCAGGTGATGGTCGGATTGGATGGTCGGCGCGTAGCGCTTGGCCGGCTCGACGCCCTGGCTTTGCAGCTCGTCGTCGCTGGCGATCGGGAAGGCGAGGTGGAAGGTCGTGCCCTCGTTGGGCACGCTGTCGAGCCAGATTGTGCCGCTGTGGTCCTGGACGATATTGAAGCAGATCGAGAGCCCCAGGCCGGTGCCTTTGCCGACCGGCTTGGTCGTGAAGAAGGGATCGAAGATTCTGCCGATCAAGTGCTGGGGGATGCCGGGCCCGGTGTCGCCGAGGTTGATGATCACCTCGCCGTTGCGGGTCTCGCTCTGGACCGTCAGCACGCCGCCGCCGCGCTCGGCCATGGCCTGGTGGGCGTTGCCGATCAGATTGAGGAACACCTGCTGGAGCTGATAGGGATCGGCGATCACCGGCGGGATGTGGGGATCGAGCTTGCGCTGGATCTTGATGTTGTCGACCCGCAGATGGTAGGCGTGGAGGCTGAGCGTGTCTTCGACGACTTGGTTGAGGTCGACCGGCACCCGCTGCGGCTGATGCTCGCGGGCGAAGGTCAGCAGGTTGGTGACGATCCTGGCGGCGCGCTCGGACTGGGCGTGGATGTGGTCGAGATCGGAGCGGGCCTCCTGGTCGAGATCCTTGCGCCGCAGCAGCAGCTCGGTGAAGCCCTTGACGCTGGTCAGCGGGTTGTTCAGCTCGTGGGCCACGCCGGCGACCAGCTGGCCGATCGCCGAGAGCTTTTCGGCCTGGAGCAGCTGCAACTCCAGGCGGCGGCGCTCGGTGATATCGCGGGCGATGCAGTGCAGGCCGACGAGGGCGCCGTTGCGCTGCCAGTGCTGGGCGTTGACCTCGGTGTAGAGCGGCTCGCCGTTGGCGCGGCGCATCGGCAGCGGGAAGGGCGTGCCGTCGCCGCCGGTTTTGTTGAGCCGGCGGTTGAGCTGCTGCTCGATCTCCTCGCGGCCCTCGGGATCGCAGAGCGTCAGCAGGTTGCGGCCGATCAGCGGCTGCTCGTAGCCGAACAGCTTGATGCCCTGGCGGTTGAGCGAGGTCAGGTTCAGCTGGGGATCGAGCGTGAAGATGATATCGCTGGCGTTGTCGAACAGGCCGCGGTAGCGCCCCTCGGAGTCCTTCATCGATTGGAACAGCCGCGAGTTCTCGATCGCGATCGCCGCGTAGTCGGCCACCGCCGAGAGCAGGTACTGGTCGTTCTCGCTGAACACCCTGCTTGACTGGCGGTTGGCGACGCCCAGCACGCCGATCGCCTGTTTGCCCAGGGTCAGCGGCACCTGGAGCAGCGAGTGGACCAGGAACCCGGTCTTGATCTTGAGGTCGGGGCCGCGCTCGTCCTTGTTGATGCGGATCGGCTTGACGGTCTCGATCACCTGGCCGGCGATCGTGTCTTCCATCCGCACCCGGAAGCGCTGGACCCGCTCGTCGCCCAGGTTTTTGGCGGCGCGCAGGTACAGCTCCTGGCCGTCGCGCAGCAGCAGGAAGCCCTCCTCGGCGTGGGTCAGGTAGACGCCGGCCTCGACGATCCGCTCCAGCAGCTCCTCGAGATCGAGCAGGCCGGTCACTGATTTGCCGATGCTGGACAGGATCGTCAGCTCCTGGAGGCGCTGCTGGAGCGTGCGGGTCAGGACATCTTTCTCGCGCTGGAGGCGGCGCTCGCGCAGGGCGCGCTCGATGGCGTTGCCGGCCTCGACGGCGTCGAAGGGCTTGATCAGGTAGTTGCGGGCGCCGAGCCGGAAGGCCTCGACGGCGGTCTGCTCCGTGCCGTGGGCGGTCATCAGGATGACAGGGATATCGTAGCCCAGCTCGCCGAGCTGGCGCAGGATATCGAGGCCCGAGGTGTCCGGCAGCTGGAGATCGAGCAAGATCAGATCGGGCTGGCGTTGCTTGATGAACGAGAGCCCCTCCCAGCCGGTGGGCACGACGCGGGCGCGGTAGCCGTAAAACGGCAGAATCTGCTCCGCGAGCAGTTCCGCGATTTGGCGGCTGTCATCAATGATAAGCACTTCTTCCATGGCCGTCCTCTAGGTTGCGAAGCAGGCAGCGGGGCTGCATGTCATTCTAGCCTGAACAAGGTGGTGGCGCAAGCATCTCGGTCGTCAGGTGGCAGTCGGCAGTCGGCAGGCTGTGAGCGGAGAAACTGCTGTGGGAGCCCTTGGAAGGACGAGTGACATCAGCTGGCGGAGGGCCAAAGCCTGCGAGCTTGCGCGTGACGCGGCC
>DASWWB010001193.1:0-8062 GCA_036406115.1 Herpetosiphonaceae bacterium | reverse complement strand
GATCGAACCAGCGGGCCGCCCCGCGCCGATCGGCGCGGGGCGGCCCGCTGGTTCGATCCGCCGCGCTAGCTGGTGGCGACGGCGGCGATGAAGATGAAATAGGCCAGTCCCGCCGCCCGCGCCAGCCACAGCGCCGGGCCGACGCCCGCTTGCCCGCCAAGCGCCGCGACCAGCGCCGCCGCCGCCAGCAGCAGCCAGACCCGGGCGTGGCCCCAGCGCAGGATCAGGAAGCGCGCGCCCTCGTGGGCCGCGATCTTGCCGCTGGGCCAGACGAACGCCCAGACCACAGCCATGGCCAGGCACAGGACCGCCCAGACGATCAGCGGCAGGCCCAGCAGCTTATTGCTTAGCATCGGCGGCCTCGCCTTCCAAAATCAGCTCGGCCGCCGCGCCCAGCCCGTCGGCCACCGGCACGCCGGGCGCGATCTCGCCGCGCTTGGCGGCGCCGTAGCCGGTCGTGACCAGGATCGGGCGGCAGCCGGCAGCCAGCCCCGCCGCCACGTCCAGCGGCTTGTCGCCGACCATCCACGAGCGGGCCAGGTCGAGATCCAGCTCGCGGGCGGCCTGCTCGAACATGCCGGTGCCGGGCTTGCGGCAGGCGCAGGGGCCGGTCACGTCGGGGTGATGGGGGCACCAGTACCAGGCGTCGATCCGCGCCCCCTCGGCCGCCAGCAGCTCGGCCAGCCGCCGGTTGACGGCGTGCATGTCGGCCTCGCCGTAGTAGCCGCGGCCGATGCCCGACTGGTTGGTCACGACCACCACCGGCAGCCCGGCCCGGTTGAGCCGGCCGATCGCCGCCGCCACGCCGGCCTCCAGCACCGCTTGCCCGGGATCGCTCAGATAGTTGACCTCGACGTTGACCGTACCGTCGCGGTCCAGGAACACAGCCGCTCGCATGGCGCTCAGCCCTGCTGCTGCTGGCCGAACAGCGCCTTTTCCATCAGATCGCAGAGCAGGTGGCCGACCAGCATCGAGATCTCCTGGATCAGGTAGGTCTCCTGGACCGGCACGACCAGCGCGTGGTCGCAGAGCGGCAGCATCGCCCCGCCGTCGCGGCCGAGCAGCCCGAGCACCGCGTTGCCCTGCTCGCGGGCGACCTGGGCCGCGCAGACCACGTTGCGCGAGTTGCCGCTGGTGGTGAGGCAGACCAGCACGTCGCCGGGCTGGAGATGGGCCTTGGCCTGGCGGGCGAAGACCTCGTCGTAGCCGTAGTCGTTGCCGATCGCGGTCAGGGTCGAGGTGTCGGTGTGGAGCGCCAGGGCCGGCAGCGGGCGGCGGTCGAGCAGGTAGCGGCCGACGAACTCGGCGGCCAGGTGCTGGGCGTCGGCGGCGCTGCCGCCGTTGCCGCAGAAAATCGCCTTGTGGCCGCCCTGGTAGCAGGCGATCAGGACATCGGCCATCGCGCTGATCACATCGGCCTGCTCGCCGAGCACGCGCTCGGCCTGGGCGATGTGGGCGCGGAAGATCCGCTCAATGTAGGCGTGGTGAGTCATCGTCAATCCTTTGCGAAGGTTCAGGTGGTCGGCGGGGAGCACAGCTCCAGGTAGGTTTGCTCGACGGAGTCGATCAGCGTCTCGGGGGCGAAGCGCTCGCGGGCGCGGCGGCGGCCGAACGCGCCGAAGGCCCGCCGCAGCTCCGGGTTGGCCAGCAGCACGCTGATCGCCCGCGCCAGGGCCGGCGGATCGGCGGGCGGCACGACGAAGCCGGTCTTGCCATGCTCGTTGACGAAGCTGGTGCCGGTGCCCAGCTCGGTGCTGACCAGCGGCAGGCCCGACGCCAGCGCCTCGGTCTGGACGATGCCGAAGGCCTCGGAGCGCAGGTGCGAGGGCAGGACGAACAGATCGGCGGCGGCGAAATAATCCGGCAGCCCCGCGTCGTCGATCTCGCCCTCCCAGTGGATGCGATCGGCGACGCCCAGGGCCGCCGCTTGCGCCCGCAGCCGCTCCTCCTCGGGGCCGACGCCGACCAGCACCAGCGCGGCGTCCGGGATGGCCGGCAGCGCCTCGATCAAAAAGTGCAGCCCTTTGTAGTAGCGGAAGCGCCCCACGAACAGGATGACCCGCTCGCCGAAGCGCCGGCGCAGCTCGGCCGCCCGCGCCGGGTCCGGATTGGCGAAGCGCTCGGCGTCGACGCTGAGCGGCACCACCGTGCAGCGCCCGGCGTTGGGCTGCAAAAACGGCGAGCTGGCGATGTACTGCGGGCTGTGGACCAGAATCCGGTCGGCGGCGGCCAGCGTGCGGGTCAGCAGCGGCCGGTACAGCTGGAGCAGCCGGCGCTGGCGCACGATGTCGCTCTGGTAGCTGATGACGAGCTTGGGCTTGGGGAAGCGCAGCCAGTACAGTAGGTCGCCCGGCGGGAAGGGGTGGTGGAGGTGGATGATGTCGGCGGGGACGCCCCAGCTCAGCCGCAGCATCCCCGGGCTGACCGGCGTCGAGGCTTTGCGCAGCCACTGGGCGGCCTTGTAGACCATCACGCCGCCGCGCTGCTCGATCTGGGTCGCGAAGCTTGTGTTGCTGACCACCGCCGTCACCTGGTGGCCGCGCGCCGCCAGCCCCTCGCCCAGGATGCGCAGATGGTTCTCCATGCCGCCCAGCACCGGGAAATAATCTTTGTAGACGTGCAAGATCCGCAGGGAGCGGGTCGCCATCGGCAGTGTCCAATCACGTTGAGGGACCAGGGAAACGAGGGGCGCGGATCAGTCCGTCCTGACCCCTGGCCCCTGATCCCTGATCCCTGTGTCTTCCGGGCCGGATTATACCACACGGCCCCGGAGGCTTGCGGTATAATGGCGGGCCGGGTCCGCCGGCGGCAGACAGGATCCCGCGAGGGCCGCCGCGCCGCATTGCAAGGAGAGTTTTATGGGCTTGCTTCCTTCCGCCTATATCGCCGACATCGAGCAGCACGCCGGGGAGTCGGTGCGGCTGGCGGGCTGGGTCTACAACAAAACCGAAAAGGGCAAACTGGTCTTCATCCAGCTGCGCGACGGCACCGGGGTGATCCAGTGCGTGGTGTTCAAGAAAAACGTCAGCGAGGAGGTTTTCGCCGCCGCCAAGTCGCTGACCCAGGAATCGGCCTTTTATGTGACTGGCACCGTCCGCGCCGACGAGCGCTCGCCGATCGGCTTCGAGCTTGACGTAACCGAGATCGAGATCGTCAGCCTGACCCAGGAGTACCCGATCACGCCCAAGGAGCACGGCACCCAGTTCCTGATGGAGCACCGCCACCTCTGGGTCCGCTCGGCCAAGCAAAACGCGCTGCTGCGGATTCGCGCCGAGGTCGTCGCCGCCGCCCAGGAGTACCTCAACGACGAGGGCTTCGTGCGCTACGACTCGCCGCTGCTGACCGCCACCGCCGCCGAGGGCACGAGCAATCTGTTCGCCACCGATTACTTCGACCTGGGCAAAGCCTATCTGGCCCAGACCGGCCAGCTCTACGTCGAGTCCGGCATGATGAGCTTCGGCAAGGTCTATTGCTTCGGCCCGACCTTCCGCGCCGAGAAATCCAAGACCCGCCGCCACCTGACCGAGTTCTGGATGATCGAGCCCGAGCTGGCCTTCGCCGACCAGGACGACAACATGGAATTGCAGGAGAATTTCGTCTCCTACATCGTCCAGCGCGTCCTCCAGCGCCGCCCCGACGATCTCAAGATCCTGGAGCGCGACACCAGCGTGCTTGAGAACATCGTGCCGCCCTTCCCGCGCATGAGCTACGACGAGGCGGTCGAGCGCATCCAGCAGGCGGTGCGCGACGGCGTGACGGTCGCCCCCGACGACCAGCCGCTGCCGCCGATCGAGTGGGGCGAGGATTTCGGCGCCCCCCACGAGACCTTCCTGGCCGGTTTGGACCAGAAGCCGGTCTTCGTCTACAACTACCCGACCAAGGTCAAGGCGTTCTACATGCAGCCGGCGGAGGGCCGCCCCGAGGTGGTGCGCTGCGCCGACCTGCTGGCGCCCGAGGGCTTCGGCGAGATCATCGGCGGCTCGCAGCGCATCCACGACGCCGCCCTGCTGGAGGAGCGCATCCGCGAGCACGGCCTCAATGTCGCCGACTACGAGTGGTACCTCGACCTGCGGCGCTACGGCAGCGTGCCGCACGCGGGCTTCGGCATGGGCATCGAGCGCTGCGTGGCCTGGATCGCCGGCATCCGCCACATCCGCGAGACGATCCCCTTCCCGCGCCAGCTGTATCGGCTGTATCCCTAGGGATCAGGGATCAGGGGTCAGGATCCGATTTCAAGGCGGCGTGGCGCTTTCCTAAGCGCTGTGCCGCCGCTCTTTAGCTATTGCCGTTAGAAGACAGCCGATAGCTCCCCTTGGTCCTGCGCAGCGCTACCCCGGGCGGCGCCCCGCCTCATCCCAACCCGTTCTGACCCCTGACCCCTGATCCCCGATCCCTCACTCCAGCAAATGGCGCAGCTCCGGCAGGTACTTCTCCAGCGAGCCGGTGTTGACGACGACGACCCGCTCGCCGGGCTTGAGCGCGCCGAGGTCGGCCAGCTGGTCGAGGGCGGCCAGGCAGGCGGCGGCCTCGGAGCAGAGCCACCAGCGGGTGTCGCGCCAGGCCTCGCGCAGCGCCCGGGCGATGGCCTCCTCCTCGACGGCCAGCGCCATGCCGCCGCTGGCCCGGATAATCTCCAGCACCTTGAAGTGGCCGACGCCGCCCGGCACGTTCAGGCCGGTCGCCAGGGTCTTGCCGCCGGCGGCGGGCGTCGTGTCGTCGGCGCCGGCGCGCCAGGCCTCGACGATCGGCGGCGTCGCGGCGGACTGGACGCAGATCATCCGCGGCCGCGCGGGGCCGATCACCCCCAGCGCCTCCAGCTCGTCGAAGGCCTTCCACATGCCGAGCACGCCGGTGCCGCCGCCGGTCGGGTAGATGATCGCGTCGGGCAGCCGCCACGCGCCGCTCCCGGGCAGCGGCTCGGCCAGCTCCAGGCCGAGCGTTTTCTTGCCCTCGATCCGCCAGCCCGGCTCCTGGAATGTCGCCACGTTGAAATAGCCCTCGGGCAGGTATTTTTCGCGCATCAGCGCCCCGGCCTCGCGGATCGTGCCGCTGACTAGCTCCAGCCGCACGTCGGGCCGGCGCAGCGCCATGGCCGCCACCCGGCCCTGGATCGGCATCGGCGTGTCGTCGGGCATGAGGACGGCGATCTCCAGGCCGGCCGCCAGGCCATACTCCAGCAGCGAGTCGCCGGCGTTGCCCTGGGTCGGCACGACCAGCTTCCGCAGGCCGAAGCGCCGGGCCATCGAGACCGCCATCGCCATGCCCCGGTCCTTGAACGATTGGGTCGGATTGGCGCCGTAGCCCGGCTCGGCCTTGCCCTCGTCCTTGATCTGGAGCGCGAAGCCGATCTTGCGGGCCAGCGGGTGGCTGCCGTAGTCGCGCAGCGGCGTGCAGCCCTCGCCCAGGGCGGTGATGTGGGGCTGGTCGGCGGGATCGGCGCTGTCCAGGGCCAGCAACGCGCCGAACCGCCACATGTCGCGGCGCTGCGGATGGTACCAGGCGAGATCGGGCAGCTCGCGGCGCAGCCGCTCCAGGTCCAGCACGATTTCCACGGGCTTGCCGTCGATCGGATCCAAGTTCATCAGCCGGTCGATCGGGTATTCGGCCCCAGACTTGAGGCCGCGCAGGTGATGGGCGTAGCTCATTGGGAGTCCTCGCTATGCTGCGCGGAGCATATGCCGTTCCGCGCATATCGCCGCTATTATCCCCCAAACGGCGGCGCGGATTGATGATAAAACACACTTGTCCGATGGGCGGAATCCAGGTAGCATGGCCTGGCGCCCGGCGCCCGCTGGCGCGCATCCTGCCCCCGTGAGAGAAAGGCGACGAAGATTCATGTACGCTCCCAACCCATCCATCCGCCCCGCGGCTTCGCCGCTCGGCCTGTTTGTGCTGCTGGCGGCCACCGTCATCACGGGCCTGGCTGGCGGCCTGTTCCTTGGCTTCATGTCGGATATTTTCTACCTGACGGTGCTGTTTCCGACGGGCGTCGGCTACGGCATCGGGATGGCGCTGGCGTATCTGGTCCGCCGCTACACCATCCGCATGCCGCGCCTGGCGATTGGCTGCGCGGCGGCTGCGGGGCTGCTGGCGATTGCCCTGATGCACTGGATGGGCTATCAATCATTCAAGCGCGAGATGGGCGAGGCGATCGCCCAACAGGCGGCGGAGCTTGGCGCGGAGCCGCTGAGCGCCGATCGGATGCGCGAGGTCATCGATCTGGTGCTGGAGGATGAGGTCGGTATGACCGGCATGCGCGGCTATCTGGAGCTGAGCGCCAACGCGGGCGTGACGATCGGGCGCGGGGCCGGATTTTACAAGGTTGACGGACGGTATGTTCAGCTCATGCGCATCGCCGAGATCGGCTTGGTGCTGTATTTTGCGACCAAATTCGTTCGCGCCGAGACCGGCCGGGCCTCCTGCCCCACCTGCGGCGAGTGGCTGGCCGGCGGCCGGCTGCTGGGCAGCGTGTCGGAGCGCCAGGCCCCGGCGTTCCTGGAGCTGGCCCGCGGCGGCGAGCTGCGGGCGGCCAGCGCCATGATCCGCGACAAAAGCCTGCCGATCGGCTGCCTGGATGTGTATCTTGAATCCTGCGAGGTCTGTGTCGGCCGCTCCGACGGCGCCGTTCGCCTGTCAGCCAACCAAAGCGGGGTTGCGAACGGCAAGCCGACGAGCGTCGAGGTGTTCGCCATGTCGCTCCGCCCCGACCAAGTCCGCCTCATCGAGCCCGACGCCTGGGCCCAGCCGGCCTAGGCCCGCCGCGCGGCTGGAGAATCAAATGGGCGGCGCCGGAAGCTCCGGCGCCGCCCGCTTGACGGTCGAGGCTAGCTGGTGATCCAGCCCGGCTCCAGCTCGCGCGGATCGGGCAGGATGGATGATCGGAAGGCGCCGCCGAGCCAATCGGCCAGGAACGCGGCGGCGCCGCCGGCGAAGCTCTCGTGGCGGTTGTGGTCGCCGTTGAAGAGCACGACCGGCCACTGGTCGGGCTCGTCGCCGCTGGTCTGCCAGTAGAGCGTGTCGCCGTTGTCGGAGACCGCCCACGGCAGCAAGCCGCCCTCCTCGGGGTAGGCCGGGAACGGGTAGCGGGGCGGGTCGTCGGCCTGGATGGCGCGGTAGGCCACCAGGATGCGCCGGCCGGCGACGAGCAGATTCTGGTCCTGGCTGCGGGTGAAGGGCGAGAGCAGCCAGAGGAAATTGCCGACGCCGCCGGTGCCGTAGCCGTCGATCAGCGCGCGGTAGTCGGCGGGCAGCGGGCAGTCGAGCGCCTCCTCGACCTCGTCCCAGTCGCCCGGCGCGCCGGTTTCGCGGGGCGCGGCCGGCGGCGGGACGAGCTGGCTCAGGGCCTGGATGGACATTGCGGGATCCTCCTGCTAGCGGCGCCGCGGGCCGAACGCCGGCCCCTCGCCCAGTCCGTCGCGCCAGCTTTCCAGCGGCTCTGCCGGCTCGGTCGTGTTGGCGATCGTCTCATCAAAGGAAAAGCCCTTGTCGCCCTGGGCGGTCATGCGGATCTCGACGGGCAGCGGGTTGTCGCCGTCGTAGATCGGCGTGACGCTGTAGGTGACGGTCTGGCCCTCCTCGACCGCTTTGCGCACCGAATTTTCCAGCACCACCATCTGCGGCACGTTGACCGGGTTCTGATAGATGCCGACCAAGTTGTGGGGGATGTTGCCCAGCCCCCCGAGCTGATTGCCGAGCAAGTGGCCGCGCGCCCGGTTGCCGAGCGGCAGCGTGTCGAAGCCCGGCGGGCGGATGCTGGAGGCCGCCTCGGTGCCGGTGCCGATCATGCCCTCGGTGATCGTGGCGGTGATGCCGCTCGGCCGGCCGAACTCGTCAAGCGTGCCGTAGTCGATGTCGCCGCCGGCGGCCTGGGCTGCCGCCACGCTCGCGTTGATCCGCTCCTCGTAGAGCTTGCGCTGGCGCTCGGTGAGCTGGAACTCGCCGATCTCGCTTTGGGTCATGCGCTGCGGCGTGCCGCCGCCGACGGGCAGTGCGCGCGCTTTGCTCTTGGCGGTTCCGCCTCCGCCGCCCCCGCCTGATCCGCCCCCGCCGCCGGCGACGGCGC
>DASWWB010001192.1:0-1644 GCA_036406115.1 Herpetosiphonaceae bacterium | reverse complement strand
CTATCTCGCCCAGGCCGATCTGACCAGCGCCGGCGACCTGGGGGCGCTGGCCGAGGCGGCGCGGGAGGCCGGGCCGCTCGATATCCTGGTGCTCAACGCCAGCGGCGGACTGGAGAAGGGCCAGGCCGAGGACTACGCGCTGCGCCTCAACCGCGACGCGCAGATCGACACCCTCGACCGCCTGCTGCCCGGCATGCGCGACGGGTCGGCGGTAGTCTTCGTGACCAGCCACTGGGCCCATTTCTACGGTCGCAAGCCGGTCTACGCCGGCTACGAGGTGGTCGCCGCCAGCAAACGGGCGGGCGAGGACGCGCTGCGCGAGCGGATCCCGGCCCTGGCGGCGCGCGGCATCCGCCTGCTGGTGGTCAGCGGCGATGCGATCGACGGGACCATCACGCCCCGGCTGCTGGAGCGCAGCCAGCCCGGGCTGCTCGCGGTCCGCCGCAGCCAGGTCGGCGCCCTGCCGACGGTCGCCGAGTTCGCCACAGCGATTGTCGATTCGATCAGCGACCCGGCGCTGGCCAGCGGCGACGTGGTTTTTGTCGGCGCGACTGACGAGACCGGCGCCGAGTGAATCAAGCTTAACGACGCGGAGGGGCCAGCAACCGGTCGGTTGCTGGCCCCTCCGCTTTTGGGTGGTGCCTACTGAATGTCGAAGGTGACCGGCACGTATTGCACCGGGTTGAGCGCGCTGCCGGCGTCGATCTTGAGCCGGGCGCGGTAGCGGCCCTTGGCGAGGCTGCCCGAGCTGGCTGTCACCTGGACGGCGGCCGACGAGCGGGCGGCGACGCTCGGATTGGCCGGCGCGAACGACAGCCAGCCGGCGCCGGTGCCGTAGTACTGGAAGCGCACCGCCAGGCCCGAGCGCAGCCGGCCGGCAGTGTTGTAGGTCCAGAGCACGCCGCCGGTGCCGGCGCTGTTCTCGATGCCGGCGGTGGCGCTGGCCGAGGCGGCGACGGTCTGGTAGTGCAGCGTCACGTCGCCCGAGGCGTAGCTCAGGACGAACTGGAAGGTCTCGGGGTTGACGCTGCCGCTGCTGGCCCAGTGCGGCACGTTCTTGAACTCGACGATGAAGCGGCCGTTGGCGGCGTCGTGGTAGGTGAAGACGCCATTGGAGCCGCTCGTCGCCGACGGGTCGAGGTCGTCCCAGAAGGCGGCGATCAGCGCGTTGGGCGTGACGGCGCTCGGCATCGAGGGGTTGCCCGAGGTGCTGTCGCTCGATGAGCAGTTGGCCGAGCCCATGCTCAGGAAGCCGTTGCTGTGCAGGCCGAGGCTGGTGTAGCTGGCGCCGTAGAAGGTGAAGGCCTGCGGCAGCGTCACGACGAGGCAGGCATCGTCGCCCAGCGCTCGGCGGGTGCCCAGCGTGTTGATTTCGGTCCAGGCGTAGGCCGGGCCGCCGGCGCTGTCGCTGCTGTCGGCGGCGTAGTCAGCCGGGGCGACGCTGACCGCCGCCGAAAGGGCCTGGCCGCCGGCGTTGCCGACGCTCAGGCTCTGGCTGGCCGAGCCGCCCTGGACGGCGCTCAGGCTCAGCGAAGACTGCCCGAGCGTCAGGCGGGCCCGCTCGACAATCGAGATCGGGTAGCTGGTGGTCTGGTTGCCGCTGACCGTCTGGTTGCTGGCGCTGGTCGTGACGTAGTTGGCCCC
>DASWWB010001191.1:0-4634 GCA_036406115.1 Herpetosiphonaceae bacterium | reverse complement strand
AAGGCCGCCGCCGAGAGCCGCCGCAGCGTCCGCAAATACAAGCCCGATCCCATCAGCACCGAGGAGCTGACCGAGCTGATCCGCCTGACCAGCCTGGCGCCCTCGTCGCGCAACATCCAGCCCTGGCGCTTCCTCGTCGTGCGCAACCCGGAGCTGAAGGCCAAATTGCAGGAAGTGTCGTACAACCAGTCGCAAATCACCTCGGCGCCGGCGGTGATCGTGCTCTACAGCGACATGCAGGATGTGCTGGCGAACATCGAGGCCGTGCTGCCGCCGGGCCTGGACGCCGAGTCGTTCGAGCGCTACAAAACCGATATGCTCAACGGCCACAAGCGCTTCAGCCCCGAGGAGCTTGAGCACTTCGGCGCCACCCAGGCCAACATCGCGCTCGGCTACCTCATGCTGATCGCCCGCGGCCTCGGCTACGACACTGTGCCGATGCTGGGCTTCGACGCCGCCAAAGTCAAGGAGCTGCTCGGCCTGCCGGCCCACGTCCAGATCCCCGCGCTGGTGCCGGTCGGCTACGCCGCCGAGGCCGGCCACCCCCACCACCGCCACGCCGTCGACACCATCGTTCAGTTCCGCGACTAAACCCCGCCGCCCACCGCCGGCAAGCGCCTTTCCACTCGGAAGGCGCTTTGCTGTTTAAATAGTTTTTTAAGAAAAAGCTTGACATGGCCCATCACTTTATGCTAATTTTGTCATGTCAATGGACTAATCACCACGAAATTGTGTTGGATTTTTAGGTTCATCGGAAAGGGATCGCGGATACGACGGATAAATAACCACAATTAATAACACCACTGGACTAATCGGTTCGAGGATGAATCGCTAGCGGGGCGGCAGGAACATTCAGCAGCCGCCGGACCTGGTTTCGGAAGGAGGGGCAATGCAACGGCTCACGACCATCTTGATTGTCGTCGGTCTGCTCTTGGGGATTGGGTTCAGCGGGGCCGCGACAGCGGCGCCGACGCCATGGACGCCGGGCACCTTCTACGCGACGGGCGCCCAGGTGACCTACCAGGCGGGCACCTACGAGGCCATCCAGGGCCACACCGCCCAAGTCGGCTGGGAGCCGCCGGCGGTCCCCGCGCTGTGGAAATCGGTGCCCGGCACCCCCGCCACCGCCACGCCGACCATCCGCCCGACCAATACCGCCACGCCGCGCCCGACCAACACGCCGCTGCCCGGTACCCCAACCGCCACGCCGCGTCCCACCAACACCGCCACCCCGCAGCCAACCGGCACGGTCCCGCCGGGCTGCCCCGCCCAGCCCTGGCGCTCCGGCACGGTCTACACCAACGGCAATATCGTCTCGCACAACGGCCGCGCCTGGCGCGCCAAGTGGTGGACCCAGAACGAGGAGCCCGGCGTGACCACCTCCGGCGTCTGGGAGGATGTCGGCCCCTGCAACTCAACGCCGACCTCCACCCCCACCGGAACGCCGCCCGCCACGCCGACGCCGCGCCCGACCAACACGCCCAGCCCCACCAACACGCCCGGCCCGACCGCCACGCCCTGCCCCAACTGCGGCGGCGGCCTGCCGCGCCGGGTGATCGTCGGCTACTGGCATAATTTCGACAATGGCTCGGGCGTCATCCGGCTGCGCAATGTCTCGCCCAAATTCGATGTGATCCAGGTCGCCTTCGCCGAGCCGACCGGCGCCGCGCCCGGCGTAATCGGCTTCACGCCCTACGGCAGCAGCGTCGCCGAGTTCAAAGCCGACGTGGCCTATCTCAAGAGCCAGGGCAAGAAGGTCCTGATCTCGATCGGCGGCGCCAACGGCCAGGTGCAGCTGACGGACGCGGCGGCGCGCCAGAACTTCGTCGCCTCGATGAAAACCATCATCAGCGAGTACGGCTTCGACGGGCTGGACATCGACTTCGAGGGCCACTCGCTGTATCTCAACGAGGGCGACCGCGACTTCCGCAACCCGACGACGCCGGTCATCACCAATCTGATCGCCGCGCTGCGCGAGCTGCGGAGCCACTTCGGCGCCAATTTCCTGCTGACGATGGCGCCCGAGACCTTCTTCGTCCAGCTGGGCTACACCTTCTACGGCGGCTCCTGCCTCTCGTGCGACCGCCGGGCCGGCGCCTACCTGCCCGTGATCCACGCCATGCGCGACAACCTGACCCTGCTGCACGTGCAGGACTACAACTCGGGGCCGATCCGGGCGCTTGACAATGTCTATTACTCGATGGGCAACGCCGATTTCCACGTCGCCATGACCGAGCTGGTGCTGAACGGCTTTCCGGTCGCCGACACCGGCTTCACCTTCCCCGGGCTGCGGCCGGAGCAGGTGGCGATCGGCCTGCCGGCGAACGTCAACGCCGGCGGCGGCTTCACGCCGGTGGGCGACGTGCAGAAGGCGCTGGATTATCTGATCAAAGGCCAGGGCTTCGGCGGCTCGTACGCGCTGCGCAAGCCCGGCGGCTACCCGCAGCTCCGCGGCCTGATGACCTGGTCGATCAACTGGGACGCATTCAACAGCTTTGAGTTCTCCACCCGCCACCGGGCCTATCTGGACGCGCTGCCCTAGGCGCGCCGCAAGGAGGATTGTCATGCGACGACTCATCACCTTATTGGCAGTGATCGGCATCCTGGGCAGCCTGGTGCTGGCCCGCTCCGCGACAGCGGCGCCGACGCCGTGGACGCCGGGCACCTTCTACGCGGTGGGCGCCCAGGTGACCTATCAGGCCGGCACCTACGAGGCCATCCAGGGCCACACCGCCCAGGTCGGCTGGGAGCCGCCGGCCGTCCCCGCGCTGTGGAAATCGGTGCCCGGCACCCCGGCCACCGCCACGCCGACGGTCCGCCCCACCAACACGCCGCTGCCCGGCACCGTGACGGCGACGCCCCGGCCAACCAATACCGCCACGCCCCGGCCAACCAACACGCCCACCACCGGCTGCACCGCGCCGGCCTGGCAGAGCGGGACGGTCTACACCCAGGGCAACACGGTCTCGCACAACGGCCGCACCTGGCGCGCCAAATGGTGGACCCAGGGCGAGCAGCCCGGCGTGACCAGCTCGGGCGTCTGGGAGGACCTGGGGCCGTGCGGCCCGCAGCCGACCGCCACGCCGACCGTCCGGCCGACCAATACCGCCACGCCCCGGCCGACCAACACGCCCGGCCCGACCCCGACCATCGGCCCGACCGCCACGCCGTGCGGCACCTGCGGCGGCGGCCTGCCGTCCAAGATCGTCGTCGGCTACTGGCACAACTTCGACAACGGCTCGGGCGTCATCCGGCTGCGCGATGTCTCGCCCAAGTATGATGTGATCAATATCGCCTTCGCCGAGCCGACCGTGCCTAACGGCTCGACCATGGCCTTTGTCCCGTTCGGCACGACGCCGGCGGAGTTCAAAGCCGATGTCGCCTGGCTCAAGAGCCAGGGCAAGAAGGTCCTGATCTCGATCGGCGGCGCCAACGCGGTCGTCGATATCAGCTCGGCCGCCGGCAAGCAGAATTATGTCAATAGTCTGAAAGCGATCATCGCCGAGTACGGCTTCAACGGCATGGACGTCGACCTGGAGCACGGCATCTCGCTCAACGGCGCCGAGGATTTCCGCAACCCGACCTCGCCGCAGATCGTGAACCTGATCGCCGGCAGCCGCGAGATCGCCAACAGCTTCGGCTCGGACTTCATCCTGACGATGGCGCCGGAGACGGCCTACGTCCAGGGCGGCTACGCCAACTACGGCGGGATCTGGGGCGGCTACCTGCCCCTGATCTACGGCCTGCGCGACAAGCTGACCTACATCCACGTCCAGCACTACAACACCGGCAGCATCGAGGCGCTGGACGGCAGGGCCTACAGCCAGGGCACCGCCGATTTCCAGGTGGCGATGTCCGAGATGCTGCTCCAGGGCTTCCCGGTCGGGCGCAACGCCAACAATGTCTTCCCGGCGCTGCGGCCGGACCAGGTGGCGATCGGCCTGCCGGCCTCGCCGAGCGGCGCCAGCGGCGGCTACACCACGCCGGCCAACGTCCAGAAAGCGCTGGACTACCTGTACAAGGGCCAGAGCTTCGGCGGCACCTACGTGCTGCGCAAGCCCGGCGGCTACCCGCAGTTCCGCGGCGTGATGACCTGGTCGATCAACTGGGACCGGGTGAACGGCTATGAGTTCGCCAACAACCACCGGGCCTATCTGAACAACCTGCCCTAGCGGCGAGGTTAAATGACGGGGCTGGCGCCGCCGAGAGACGGCGCCGGCCCCGTCCGCGTTTTAGCGCCGGACCGCCGCTTTCCTGCCGGCCAGCACCACGGCCAGCACCAGCAGCGCGAAGCCGATCGTCACCGGCGTGACATGCTCGCCGAGCAGCAGCGCCGAGGCCGCCAGAGTCAGGAACGGCTGGAGCAGCTGGATCTGGCCGACCCGCGCCACGCCGCCGAGCGCCAGGCCGCGATACCAGGCGAAGAACGCCAGGAACTGGCTGATCAGCGCCACGTAGGCGAAGCAGAGCCAGCCGAGCGGCGGCGCGCTGGCGCCGTAGGCCGCGACCGACAGGCCGACCGGCACCAGCAGCAGCGGGCTGGCCAGCACCAGCGCCCAGCAAATCACCTGCCAGCTGCCCAGCGTGCGGGCCAGCCGCGCGCCCTCGGCGTAGCCCAGCGCCGCCCCGGCCAC
>DASWWB010001190.1:0-3867 GCA_036406115.1 Herpetosiphonaceae bacterium | reverse complement strand
ATTGACCCTGCTCGGCGCGGCGCTCTACCTGGCGACGCTGCGGCTGCTGGGCGGGCTCGACGAGGCCGAGCGCCAGCGCCTGCTGAGCATGCGCCTGCCCTTCAAGGGCGTGCTCAGCCGCATGATCTGAGGAGTTCCAATGTCTGACGTTGATTCCGCCGCCCCGGGCGGGCTGCGCGCGCTCGCCCCGGCCGCCAGGCGGCTGCTGTGGGCGGCGGTGGCGCTCGGCCTGCTGCTGCGGCTGGCCTTCGCCCTGCTGCCGCTCAGCCGGCACCTGATGCTGCTGGAAGACGACGCCTGGATGGTCACCGCCATCGCCCGCAATTTCGCCGAAGGCAAGGGGATCACCGCCGACGGCGTCAACCCGACCAACGGGTTCCACCCGCTCTACACCCTGACCCTCGGCGCGCTGCCCTATCTTTTCACCGACAACCTGGACGCCGGCTTCACCGCCAGCCTGCTGATCTGCGCGGTCCTGTCGGCGCTGGTGATGTGGCCGCTCTGGCGCCTGGCCAGCCACCTGGGCGGCGAGCGGGCGGCGCTGGTCGCCGTCGCGCTCTACGCGCTCAACCCGCTGGCGATCCGCCTGACCGTGAACGCGATGGAGACGGCCATGGCGCTGCTCATGTGGACGACCCTGGCCTGGGCGGCGCTGGCCTGGGATCTGCGCTCGCTCAAGGCCAATCTGGTCCTCGCCGCCCTCACCGCCGCGACCATCCTGACCCGGCTCGACGCCTCGCTGCTGTTCGCCGCGATCGCCGGGGCGCGCTTCCTCTGGGCCTGGCGCGAGCGCCGGCTGCGCGCCGAGCTGCCGCTGCTCAGCGCCTATGTCGCCGCGACGTTCGCCCTGCTGGCGCCCTATTTCATCCGCAACCAGCTTGTCTTCGGCTCGCTCTCGCCCTCCAGCGGCCAGGCGCTGGTCATGCTGCACAGCTACGCCGGCTCCTACGCCCTCTCCAACGGCCTCCAGGCCTGGTACCTGAACCATCTGCTGCCGCTGGAGTGGCTGCCGTCGCCGCTGCTGATGGCCGCGCTGCTGGCGGGATTGGCCACCCTGGCATGGCGGCTGATCGGCCGCGCGCTGTGGCGGGCGCTGCCGCTCTGGCTCTATCTGCTGGCGGTGCCGATCTACTACGGCTACCTGATGCAGCACAAAAACGAGCGCTATTTCGTCGGCTTTTCAATCGTGCTGACGGTGCTGGCAGGCTGGCTGATCGCCAGGAGCATGGCGACGCGGCCCCGCTGGGGCAGATGGGCGCCGCTGGCGGCTTTGGGCCTGACGGCGATCCAGGTCGTCACCGCCGCCCGGATCTGGGGCGAGGCGGCGACCGCGCCCTCGCTGACCCAGCCGACCATGCACGCGATGGCGCTCTGGGTCCGCGACAATCTGCCGGCCGACGCGGTGCTGGGCGCCAAGAACTCCGGCATCTATCAATATTACTCCGGCCACACGGTGATCAATCTGGACGGCAAGCTCAACCACGAGATCCTGCCGGCGCTGGCCCAGCGGCGGCTGAGCGAATACATCCGCAGCAAGGGCATCGCGTATCTGGTGGACCGCGAGGAGACGCTGACGGAGCATGTGATGTTCTACAGCGCCGAGTACGCCCAGGCCAAGCCGCACCGGCCGCCGGCGCTGGGCGAGCGGATCGGCATCTACGCCGCGCTGGCGGGCAAGTCGCTGGGCTTCGGCCCGGGACCGGCGCTCGACCGCTACGGAACCTTTACCGTCGTTCAACCGTTTACCGCAACAGCGACGATCATCGAGCGGATGGAGCGGCCCAACGAGGCCCGCAATCCGGTCGTGGTCTTCGAACTGAAATAAAGGAAACACGCTCAATGGCAACCTATCTTGTCACCGGCGGCGGCGGCTTCATCGGCTCGCACCTGGTCGATCATCTGCTGGCAGCCGGCCACCGCGTGCGGGTGCTTGACAATTTCGCCACCGGCCACCGGGCCAATCTGGCCCACGTCCGCGCCGATATCGAGCTGATCGAGGGCGACCTGCGCTCGGCCGAAAGCGTGCGCCAGGCCGTGGCCGGCTGCGACGTGATCCTGCACCAGGGGGCGCTGCCGTCGGTGCCGCGCTCGATCGCCGATCCGCTCACCTCCAACGCCGTCAACGTCGAGGGCACGCTGAACGTCCTCCAGGCCGCCCGCTCCGCCGGCGCGCGCCGGGTCGTCATCGCCTCCTCGTCCTCGATCTACGGCGACACGCCGACCTTGCCCAAGGTCGAGGCCATGCCGCTCAACCCGCGCTCGCCCTACGCCACCTCCAAAATGGCCGCCGAGACCTACACCAGGATTTTCGCCGAGATCTACGGCCTGGAGACGGTCGCGCTGCGCTACTTCAATGTCTTCGGCCCGCGCCAGGACCCGACCTCGCAGTATTCGGGCGTGATCGCCAAGTTCATGACCATGGCCTTGCAGGGCACGCCCTACACCGTCAACGGCGACGGCAGCCAATCGCGCGACTTCACCTTCGTCGAAAACGCCGTCCAGGCCAACCTGCTGGCGGCGACTGCCCCCGACGTCAGCGGCCAGATCATCAACGTGGCCTGCGGCGAGCGCACCTCGCTGCGCCAGATCATCGAGATCCTCAACGATCTCGTCGGCCGCGACATCCCGGCGGTCTACGGCGACACCCGCGCCGGCGACGTCGAGCACTCGCTGGCCGACATCGAGAAGGCGCGCCAGCTGCTCGGCTACGCGCCGCGCGTCGACGTGCGGACCGGCCTGGCCCGGACCCTGGAGTGGTATCGCAGCCAAGGAACCGCCCGCCGATGAATCTGCTGTACGCCACGACCTCCTACAACGCAGAATTGCTCGACCGGGTCCACGAGGAGTTTTTGCAGCGCTGGCTGGAGCTCGGCCACAGCGCGACGATCATCGTGCCGGACCCGGACCGCGGGCGGCGCGAGCGTTGGCTGACCGAGGAGCCCGCGAGCGGGCAGCCCGCCATCCCGGTGGTGCGGCCGGCGGTCAGCGCGAGCTGGCCGGACCGCGGCCTGAACTGGCTGAGCAAGCGGCTGGCGGCCTATGATTACTTCCTGACCTTCCTCCGCGCCTACTGGCTCTACCTGCGGCGCCATCCCGAGATCGACGTGATCCATGTCGAGTCAGTCTACCCGCTGGGGGCGGTGGCGGCGGTCGCCTCGCTGCTCGACCGGCGGCCGTTCGTGCCGACGATCCGCGGCGGCGACCTGATCGCCGACGACGAGATCGGCTACGGCTTCGCCCGCTTCCGCAGCGTGCGCGCCCTGCTGAAGCTCACCTTCCGCCGCTCGGCGCTGGTGCGGGCGGTCTCGCCCGGGGCCGGGCGCATGGCCGAGGAGGCCGGCTGCCCGCCGGAGAAACTCGCCACCATCCCGCGCAACATCCGCAACGAGTATTTCCTGGCGGACCCGGCGGCGTTTCGCGCGGAGCAGCGCCGCTGGCTGCGCGAGCGCCATCCCGAGATCGCCGGGCGCCAGGTGATCGTGGCCGCCGGGCGGCTGCTGCCGGTCAAGGGGTTCGATGATCTGATCAAAGCCATGGCGGCGCTGCCGGGGGCGGTGGCGCTGATCTGCGGCCCCAACCGGATCGACGAAAAGCTGGGCGACTACGCCGCCTACCTGACCGACCTGGCGCGCGAGCGCGGCGTCGCCGACCGGGTGATCCTCCCGGGCGGCATCCCGCGCGCGGACATGGTGCGCTACTTCGCCGGCGCCGACGTGCTGGCGGTCTCATCGCTGATCGAAGGCGGCAACCGGACCATCCTGGAGGGCGCCACGCTGGGCGTGCCGTTCGTCGCCACGGAAACCGCCGGCACGCCTGAATTCTTTACACCGGACCAGGGGTTGGCGGTGCCGGCGCGCCGGCCGGACC